>CALRZA010000326.1:0-3048 GCA_943372535.1 Auritidibacter sp. Marseille-P8566 | reverse complement strand
GATGGCGCGGGCCCTCACCGAGGCCCGTCTCGCGCTCGCGACCGGCGACGTTCCCATCGCGGCGATCGTCGTGGATGCCGCGGGCCAGGTCATCGGCGTCGGACGCAACGAGCGCGAGCTCACCGGCGACCCGACCGCTCACGCCGAAGTCGTCGCGATCCGTGCCGCGGCCGCCGCGACGGGGGGCTGGCACCTCGACGACACGACGCTCGTCGTGACCCTCGAACCGTGCGTCATGTGCGCGGGGGCGATCCTGCAGTCCCGCATCCCGCGCGTCGTGTTCGGCGCGTGGGATGCCAAGGCCGGCGCCGCGGGCAGCATGCACGACCTGCTGCGCGACCGGCGGCTGCCGCACCGCGTCGAGGTCGTCGCGGGCGTGCGCGAGGCGGAGTGCGCGGGGCTGCTGACGGAGTTCTTCGACGCCCTGCGCTGACGGGCGAGGAGTAGCATCCCGCCATGAGCATCGACCTGGTCGCCGTCTATCAGGACCTCCACCGGCACCCTGAGCTGGGGTTCGCCGAGACCCGCACGGCGGGCGTGATCGCGGCGGCCATGCGCGACCTGGGCCTCGAGGTCACGGAGGGCGTCGGACAGACCGGCGTCGTCGCCGTGCTCGCCAACGGCGCCGGACCGGTGGTCGCCCTGCGCGCCGACATGGACGGCCTGCCCGTGGCCGAGGAGACCGGCCTGCCGTACGCGAGCACCGCTGTCGGCCTCGCTGCCGACGGCACCGAGGTGCCCGTCATGCACGCGTGCGGGCATGACATGCACGTGACCTGGTTGATCGGGGCGGTCGAGAGGCTGGCGGCCACTCGAGCCGAGTGGGCGGGCACGCTGGTCGCCTACTTCCAGCCGGCCGAAGAGCTCGTCTCCGGAGCTCAAGCGATGGTGGATGCCGGCGTCGCCACGCGGTTCCCCCGCCCCGAGGTCGTGCTCGGCCAGCACGTCGCCCCGCTGCCGGCCGGTCTCGTCTCGCTGACCGCCGGCCCCGCGATGGCCGGAGCCGACTCCCTCACCGTCACCTTCCACGGGCGCGGCGGACACGGCTCGCAGCCGCACCGCACCATCGACCCGATCGTCACGGCCGCCGCCGCGGTAGGGCGACTGCAGGGAATCGTCGCCCGCGAACTCGAGCCGGGCACCCAAGCGGTGCTCACGGTGGGCACCTTCCACGCCGGGACGAAGAACAACATCATCCCCGCCGAGGCCGAGCTGGGCATCAGCTTCCGGTCGGGTGATGCGACGGTCCGTGACCGCATCCTCGACGGCATCACGCGCATCGCGACGGGCGAGGCGAGTGCCGCCGGGATGACCACGCCCCCGACGATCGAACTGCTCGAGCACGCGCCGCCGACGATCAACGACCCTGCCGCGGCGGAGCGGGTGCGAGCGGCGCTGCGGTCGGCCCTCGGCGAGGCCTCCGTGACCGACCTCGGCCCCGTGACCGGGAGCGAGGATGTCAGCCTGCTCGCCACGGCATCCGGCGCCCCTCTCGTGTTCTGGTTCACGGGCGGCGCCGACCCGGCCACCTTCGCTGCGGCGGTGGCGAAGGGAACGGTGGAGACCGAGATTCCGAGCAACCACTCCCCGCACTTCGCGCCGGTGATCGAGCCGACCGTCGAGGTCGGCGTCACCGCCCTCGTCGCGGCGGCGCGGGAGTTCTTGGGGTAAGCCGCGATCTCCCGCGGATCGAGCTTGTCGAGATCTCGGCTACGGGGTGGGGAGATCTCGACGAGCTCGATCCGCTCAGCGGGGCAGCGCGATCACGTGGTCGGCGCGGCTCGCGCTCGCGGCGATGAGCACGGCGTTCGTCTCGTCGGGGCCGAGAGCCCAGGCCCGGGCATCCGCTTCGCTCTTGCCGTAGCGGACGTGGCGGGCGGTCAGGCGTTCGTGCCGCACCGCGTCGTCGATGCTCACGACGAAGGTCGCGTCGAGCAGGGCGGCGACCGGCGCCCACGGGCCCTCATCGAGCAGGAGGTAGTTGCCTTCGACGACGACCACGTCCACCGTCGGCTGGATGACGATCGCGTCGAGCACCGGCTCCTCGATCGTGCGGTCGAAGCCGGGGGCGAAGACCGGCCCGCCCGAGATCTCGAGATCCCGCAGCACTCCGACGAATCCGTCGACATCGAAGGTGTCGGGGGCGCCCATGCGGTCGCGGCGGCCGAGCTCCACGAGCCGGGCCTGGGGCAGGTGGAAGCCGTCCATCGGCAGCAGCGCGGCGTTCGGCAGACGGGCGACGAGAGCCTCCGCAATCGTCGACTTGCCCGCTCCCGGAGCGCCCGCGATGCCGATCACCGCGGGAGTTGGCAGAGTCTGCACGAACGTCGTCAGCGCGTCGATGCTCGTGAAGGTGGCCACGTGCCGAGGGTAGAGCAGACTGTGGAGGGTGACCGAGTCCGCCGTTCAGAACCGCGTGGTGCGCACCCTCGTGGTGGGCCAGATCCTCGCCGGCCTCGGGCAGGGAGCGACGCTCGCCATCGGGGCCGTGATTGCAGCGGACGTCGCGGGGCCGGCCTTCTCGGGCATGGCGGCCACGGCATCCACCCTCGGTTCCGCCGCCGCGGCCATTCCGCTGGCGCGCCTCGCCGCCCGTTTCGGCCGTCGCCCCGCCCTCGCCCTGGGGGCGGGAATCGGGGCGCTCGGCTCGGTCATCACGGTGCTCGCGACCGGGTTGGTGAACTTCCCCCTGCTGCTCATCGGCATCGCCCTGCTCGGCGTCGGCACCGCGGTCGGTCTGCAGGCGCGGTTCGCCGCGACCGACCTCGCGACACCCGAGCGCCGTGGCCGCGATCTGTCGTTGGTCGTGTGGACGACGACGATCGGCGCGGTCGTCGGACCCAACCTGTGGGGGCCGGGGGCGGTCATCCAGGAGGCGTGGGGGCTGCCGCCCAACACCGGGGCCTTCGTGATCGCGATCATCGCCCAGCTCGCCGCCGTGACGTTCTACCTCATCGCGCTGCGGCCCGATCCGCTGATCCTCGCGCGCGACCGCGTCGTCGAGGCGCTGCCGATCGACGAGGGCGTCGTGCGCGGGCGCAGCGGACT
>CALRZA010000325.1:0-3066 GCA_943372535.1 Auritidibacter sp. Marseille-P8566 | reverse complement strand
CACCACTGGTAGCCGTCACGGCCGCCATCGCGGATCGCCGTCCAACTGCCCTGCACGGTCTTCGTGTGCGAGACCACGCAGCGACCGCGCTCGACGCCGAGGTCGTCGAATGTGAAGCCGCCGAAAATGTGCAGCCGGTGGTCGCGCTTGGGGCTGTCGCCCCACAGGGTCTTGCGCACGAGCGAGTCGATGCCGTCGGCGCCGACGAGCACGTCGAACTTCTCGGTCGACCCATCGGAGAGACGCAGGGTCACGCCGGTCTCGTCCTGGTCGAATCCGTCGATCTGCTGGTTGAGGCGCAGCACGCCCTTCGGCAGCGCGGCGAGCATGCGGCGGTAGAGCTGCGGGCGCAGCATCCCGATGAATCCACCTCCGAACTCGTTGATCACGGTCTGGGGCAGGTGCACGATCGCGCGCACTCGGCCGTCGGCGCGACGGAACTCGGACTGGCAGGGCGCCCCGAGCTCGTGAGTGTCAACCCCGAGGAGGCCGAGAGCCTTGATGGGCGGCGGCCAGAGGTTGAGGATGTTGCCTGCCGGTCGGGCCTCCTTGTAGCGCTCGAACAGCACGACCTCGTGCTCGGTCTGCGAGATCGAGAGGGCGGCAGCCATGCCGGCCGGGCCGGCTCCGATGATGGCGATGCGCTGGCGTGGGGTCTTAGTCATTGAATCCTCCGAGGGGTCGGTCCGCGACGGTGCGGTGCCTCAACAGTGCTGCGAGGGAGGATCAGAAGGAATACCAGAATTCTTATTCTGGTTATCAGCGCGACTGATGGGGAGACAGGAGGTAGCTCGCGGCGAGCTCCTGCAGATCGTGCACGAGCTGGTCGTCAGACAGCGACCGACCCGACTCGAATCCGCTTCCGTAGCTCACGTGGATCGCCAGGGTGGAGAACAGCATGCGGAAGCAGGCATCCACCGCTCGCTCGGGGTCGTCGTGGGCGATCTCATCGGCATGGGTCAGAACCGCGGCGCTGAAGCGCTCGCCCAGCCCGCGGCTGTACTCGCCGCCGCGGCGTCGCAGTTCGGCGTTGGTGCCCGAGAGCAGGATGATCGAGCCGAGGAACGGCGCGTGCAACAGGAAACGGTCGGCGACCGCCGCCACCGCTTCGCGCACGACCTCGGCGACCGGCAGGGCCTCCCATCGAGAGACCTCTTCGAGCACCAGCTCCTCACGCCCGATGTCGGCGAGCACGTGCTCGTAGACCGCGAAGAACAGGGCGTCCTTGCTCGCGACCCGCGCGTAGATGGTCGCGACCGAGACCTCGGCCCGTGCGCAGACCGCCGCGATGGTGAAGCCCTCGTAGCCGTCCTCCTCGATGACCTTCGCGCCGGCCTCGAGCACGCGCTCCCACGCGAGGCGGGATCGCTCCTGACGCGCGGGGCGAATCGCGAGGTCGTCGGTCACGCCTCCACCCTACGGCTCGGGGTGCGCGCGCTCGCTCCGAGCAACCGGCCACCTCGCTGAGCGCGCGGCGCAGCGTGTACCGTCGACTGCAGTCGATCACGCGATCACCGACAAAGGAGTTGCCATGGGGTGGCGGATGCCCGCCGAGACGGCCGCGCACGAACGCACCTGGATGGCGTTCCCTCGCGAGGGCTACACGCTCGGCTCGACCGACGCCGAGCGCGAGGAGTGCTACCGGGCGTGGACCGAGACCGCCCACGCGATCCTCGAGTTCGAGCCCGTCTCGATGGTCGTCGACCCGAGCGAGCTCGCCCGCGCGCGCCGCATGCTGTCGTCGCAGATCGAGATCGTGGAGGCCCCGCTCGACGAGTACTGGATGCGCGACATCGGCCCCACGTTCGTGCTCGACGACGAGCGCCCCGGCGAACTCGGCGCGGTGACCTGGCAGTTCAACGGCTGGGGCAACCCCGGCTGGGCCGAGTGGCACCTCTCCGCCCGCATCGGCGCGATCGTCGCCGCGCACCTCGGGGCCACGCGCATCGAGTCCGCGCTCGTGAACGAGGGCGGGGGCATCCACGTCGACGGGCAGGGCACGGTGCTGCTGACCGAGACGGTGCAGCTCGACCCTCGGCGCAACCCCGATGCGACGCGCGAGTCGGTGGAAGCCGAGCTCGCCCGCACGATCGGGCTCACCCATGCCATCTGGCTGCCCCGCGGCCTCACCCGCGACTACGACGAATTCGGCACCAACGGCCACGTCGACATCGTCGCGACCCTCGCCTCCCCGGGCACCGTGCTGCTGCACGCCCAGACTGACCCCGCGCATCCCGACCACGAGGTGTCGCGCGAGCTGCGTCAGCTTCTCGGGGATGCCCGCGACGCGACCGGGTCCCCGCTGACGATCGTCGACCTGCCGGCGCCGGCGACCCTGCGCGACCACGAGGGCTTCGTCGACTGGAGCTACGTCAACCACCTCGTCGTCAACGACGGCATCATCGCGTGCGGCTTCGGCGAGCCCGAGGCCGACGATCGCGCCCGGCGGATCCTCGAGGAGGCGTACCCCGGTCGCACCGTCTCCTCCGTGGATGCCCGGCCGATCTTCGCGCGCGGCGGCGGCGTTCACTGCATCACCCAGCACCAACCGCGCGTGGTGACCTCCGCATGATCGACGTCGTCGAGGCAACCATCGCTGACCTGCGCGCCGCGCTCGAGTCGGGCGGGACGACGAGCGTGGAGCTCGTCACCACCTACCTCGCCCGGATCGACGCGTTCGACGGGCCCGAGACGGCGACCGCGTTCAACGCCGTCGTCGTGCGCAACCCGACCGCCCTCGAGGAGGCCCGGGCCTCCGACGCGCGGCGGGCGCGGGGTGAGGTCGCGGGGCCTCTCGACGGCATCCCCTACACGGCCAAGAACAGCTACCTCGTGCGCGGGCTCACGGCCGCGGCGGGGAGCCCGGCGTTCGCCGAGCTCGTCGCGCAGACCGACGCCTTCGCGATTGAACGCTTGCGCGCGGGCGGCGCGATCTGCCTCGGGCTCACGAACATGCCGCCGATGGCGAACGGCGGCATGCAGCGCGGACTCTACGGGCGCGCCGAGAGCCCCTACAACGCCGACTACCTCACGGCCCCCTTCGCGTCGGGGTCGTCGAACGGGTCG
>CALRZA010000324.1:0-3068 GCA_943372535.1 Auritidibacter sp. Marseille-P8566 | reverse complement strand
GGCGAGCGTCTCGACCGGAATGATCCAGAGCTCTCCCGTCCCCTCCTCGAAGATCACGACACGATCCCCGGCGAGGTGCACCTCGGGCTGGTTCGGCGGCAGTGCGACGCTGTCGATCGACTCGGAGGTGGCGGGGTCGACGATGTCGAGCTCATTGCCCGACCGGTCGAGCAGGAGAACGGTCGTGCCCTCCTGCAACACTTCGAGATCGTCTCCGGTGGAGGCGACGACGCTGTTGAGCTCGAGAACCTCGGTGTTCGCGCGACCGATGGCCTGCTGGGCGCTGTTCGCGACCCAGACCGCCCCGTCACCGAGATCGAGCCGCTGGGCGGTGTATCCCGTCGACGTGATGGCGATCGCCGCGACCAGCGCGACGATGAGGGTGCCGCTCGTGACGCTCGCGACGACCGAGCCGTGCTTGCGCATCCACTGCCGGATCATGCGAGCCCGCTCACGGCGCCACGTCGGCGCACTTCTCGCCGCTCGCCGGCCCGGTCTTGCCCTCGCGGTTTACCGCGACCGTGATGCACACGCGATCGCCGGGCTCCGCGTCGACGACGAAGCTCGCCGTACGCTGCTGCACGGCCGGCGACACCTCGGTCGTCAGCTGCACCTGGTAGGCATCCGTGTCGCGCAGACCCGGATCCGCCCACGTGAACTCGACGGTGTCATCGACGACCCGAGCCTGGATGTCGCTCACGGTCGGGATGTCGCTCGACGTGGTGCGCAACAGTGCGAGGGTGGCCACGGCGCCGACGATGATCGCGAGGGCGGCCGTCGCGACGAGCACCCAGGCGACGGTCGCCAGGCCACGCCCTCGACCTCCCGTGCGCGTCCCGGTGTTGCGGGGGGCCAGGGGCTCTTCCTTGATGATCGTGCCGACCGCGCTGTAGTCGCCGCTCGCCGCCTGACGACGACGCCGACGACGCTGCGAGATGCCGGAGGGAATCGAACCGGCCCCGCGGATGCGGGTGCGATCCTCGAGGTCGCCCACGGTCGTGAGAGCCCAGTCGTCCATGACGACCTCGACGGGAGTCTGAGGCAGGTTGAGCTCGGTCTCGATCGCCTGGAGCTCGTGCACGAGCTCGAGCACGCTGCCGTGCCGCTGATCGGGTCGTCGCGACATCGCGCGGGCCAGCGAGCGCTCGAGCGACGTCGGCACGTCCCCCCGGTCGATCGGCTGGGGCTTGGCGCGGTTGATCCGTGAGATCAGGTCGGCGGACTTGTTGGACTGCCCGGGCACCTCGAACGGCGAGCGGCCGGCGAGGAGGGAGTAGATCGTCGCGGCGAACGCCCAGACCTCCGACGCGATCGTGCCCGCCGTCTCATCCATCAGCACCTCGGGCGCCGACCACGGAATCGACATGCCGACCGCTTCCTTGTCCCCCGACTCACTGAGGGTCGCGGCGATGCCGAAGTCGCTGAGCACCGGATGCCCGTAGGCCGTCAGCAGGATGTTCGATGGCTTGATGTCTCGGTGCAGCACTCCGGAGCGGTGGGCCGTCTCGATCGCGCTCCCGATGCGCACCGCGATGCGCAGGACTTCGGCGACGGGGATGCGCTCGGCGCGGTAGCGCTGGCTGAGCGACGACGAGCACAGCTCCATCACGATGTACGGGCGCCCGTCGCTCGACACGCTCGCCTGATAGACCGTCAGGATCGACGGATGGGAGCTCAGCTGCGCCATGAGATTGGCCTCGGCCTGGAACATCTGCCGCACCTGGTCGTTGACGACCTCGCTCAGCATGACCTTGACGGCGACCTGACGGCGTGGCATGTTCTGCTCATACAGGAAGACGTCGGCGAATCCGCCGGAGCCCAGCACGTGAACATGGGTGAATCCGGGCAGGGTCGGGGGAACGGACGGCAAACGGCGCGCCACGATGACCCCCTAGCTTCTGAAGCGAACGACTCATTGTAGGCAGGTCGTCCTCGCCCTCGGCCGGGACACCCCCCGAAGGGGGGCGGCGTTTCGTACCCCCATTCCGGGCCCCATGACACCCCGATCTAGTGGCGCGGGCGAGGCTCCGTGTCCTCGGGCGGCTCGACCGGCGGTGCCTCGATCACGTCGACCACGATGACCGTGATGTTGTCGCGGCCCCCGGAGGCCAGGGCGGCGTCGATGAGGGCATCCGCGGTCTCCGAGGCGGAGAGATTGGCGGCGAGGTGCAATCTCAGTCGCTCGTCGGACACCTCTTTGGTGAGACCGTCGGAGCAGAGCAGCAGGCGCAGGCCGGGGGTGAGCGGCAGCATCCAGAAGTCGGCGATCGGTCGGGCGTTGAAGCCGACCGCCCGCGTGATGACGTTCGAATCGGGGTGGTGGTCGGCCTCGTCGCGGGTGAGCGCGCCCGCGTCGACGAGCTCCTGGACGACCGAGTGATCGACGGTGACCTGCGCCAGCTCGTTCTGCTCGAAGGCGTAGACGCGGCTGTCGCCGATGTTGAAGATGGCGAAATAGGGCCGCTCGTCTTCGAGGGTCAGGGCGGCGCCCGTGACGGTCGTGCCGACCCCGAGGATGGACGCCCCCGCGATCACGGTGATGTCGTCGGTCGCCGCCTCGAGGGCGCGTTCGATCGAGCGCATCGGCAGGAAGTCGGTGGTCACGACCTCGCCCAGACGCTGCACGACGGCCGCGCTGGCCAAGTCGCCCGAGGTGTGGCCGCCCATGCCGTCGGCGACGGCGAACATGGGCGAGCGCGCGATGAAGCTGTCTTCGTTGGCGACCCGTCGGCGACCCGTGTCGGTCGCGGCGCCCCACGCCAGCGCGAGGGTGCCGCCGCGAGGGCTCGGCACCACGAGCCGGATGCCGCTGTTGCTGCCGCCGATCTCGGTCACGACGGCCTCTCGTGCATGGGAAGGATCTGGATGACGTTGTCGTCGCCGATGTCGACCAGCGTGCCGGGAGACACCACGATCGACTCGCCCTGCCGCAGGGTGCGGGGCACGCTGCCCGGCAGCGACACCACCGAGCCGTTGGTCGTGGCGAGGTCGCGGATGACGATCGACGTGCCGACCTGCCGGATCTCCAGGTGCGTGGCTGAGACCTCGCGCGACGGCGACGGCACGCT
>CALRZA010000323.1:0-3076 GCA_943372535.1 Auritidibacter sp. Marseille-P8566 | reverse complement strand
GTGGCGCACCGTGCTCGCCGCAGTCGCGCCCCGCTCGCTGCTGGCGGGCGTGATGGTGCGGGCGTAGGTTCCTCTCGCGATGCCGCGGGGGCACCCCCGCCGTGCCCGAAGCTATCCTGAACAGACCCCGCTCTCGACCGAAGGCTGCGCGTGACCACTTCCGGCACCACCGTGCGGTCCGCCCTGCTCGATGCCCTCGAGCGGGCCGCCGGCGACGCTCCCGTGTCGGTGGATGACGCCGAACTGCTGCTGACCGCCCGCGGCGACGACCTCGAGCGCCTGTTCGAGATCGCGAGCCGACTTCGCGACGAAGGGCTCGTGCGCGTGGGTCGCCCCGGTGTGATCACCTTCTCCAAGAAGGTGTTCTTGCCGATCACGAACCTGTGCCGCGACCGCTGCCACTACTGCATCTTCGTCGACACCCCGGGCAAGCTCGCCAAGAAGGGCAAGGCCCTCTACATGTCGCCCGAGCAGATCGTCGCCGTCGCGCGCCAGGGGGCCGCGATGGGGTGCAAAGAGGCGCTCTTCACGCTCGGCGACCGCCCCGAGGAGCGCTGGCCCGATGCCCGGGCGTGGCTCGACGAGCACGGCTACCGCTCCACGCTGCACTACGTGCACGACATGGCCGCACTCGTACTAGCCGAGACCGGACTCCTGCCGCACCTCAACCCCGGCGTGATGAGCTACGACGAGATGGTCGAGCTGCGCCCGACCGCCCCGTCGATGGGGATGATGCTCGAGACCACGTCGGTGCGGCTCTGGGCTGAGAAGGGTCAGGTGCACTTCGGCTCGCCCGACAAGGAGCCGCGCGTGCGCCTTCAGGTGCTCGAGGATGCCGGGCTCGCCCGCATCCCGCTGACCACCGGCATCCTCGTGGGCATCGGCGAGACGGAGCGGGACCGCGCCGAGTCGCTCGTCGCGATCCGCGACTCGCACGAGAAGCACGGGCACATCCAGGAGACGATCGTGCAGAACTTCCGCGCGAAGCCGGCGACGGCAGCGCAGGGGGACGACGATCTCGACGCCCTCGAGTACGCGGTCACGGTCGCTGTCGCGCGCGTCGTCATGGGGGCGGATGCCCGCATCCAGGCCCCGCCGAATCTCTCCGACGAGTCCGAGCTCGCCCTGCTCGTGCGCGCCGGCGTCGACGACTGGGGCGGGGTCAGCCCGCTCACCGCGGACCACGTCAACCCCGAGCGCCCCTGGCCCGAGCTCGACCGCCTCGCCGAACTCACGGCCGCGACCGGCTACGAGCTGCGCGAGCGGCTCACCGTGCACGCGCCCTACATCCGCGATGCCGCGACGTGGATCGATCCCGCGATCGTCGCCCCGGTGCAGGCGCTGCTCGATCCCGCGACCGGCCTGGCCGAGGCGGATGCCCGTGCCGTCGGCACCGCGCCGACCGCCCCGCGGTTCATCCGCCTGACGCCCACCCGGAAGTCCCCGCTCGCCGACCTCATCGCCCGCGCCGAGCAGGAGCCCGCGAGCCTGTCCGATGCGGACGACACCGCGCTGCTCGGCGCCCGCGGCGACGACCTCGAGGCGCTCGCCGCGCTCGCGAGCGACGTGCGTCGCTACACCGTCGGCGAGGCCGTGAGCATCGTCGCCAATCGCAACATCGACTCGTCGCGGTTCGATGGGCGCACGTTGACCCTCGACGACGTCGCGGCGATCGTCGACGACGCGTGGGCGCTGGGAGCCACCGAGATCTGCCTGCAGGGCACGGTCCCGGCCGAGCTTCCCGCCAGCGCCTACTTCGACCTCGCCGCCAAGGTGAAGCAAGCGCAGCCGGGGATGCACCTGCACGCGTTTCGTCCCGCGGACCTGGCCGACGGCATCCGCCGCACCGGCCTGTCGGACGTCGCGTACCTCGAGCAGCTGCGCGCCTCAGGGGTCGACACGATCCCCGGCACCGGCATCAAGCTCCTCGACGAGACCCACCGCCGCGCCGTCGCGCCCGGCGACCTGCCCATCGGCCGCTGGCTCGAGCTCGTGCGCGCCGCCCATGGAGTGGGTCTGCGCTCGACCGCCGTCATGGTCTATGGGCTGGGGGAGTCGGACGCCGCGCGCGTCGCCCATCTCCGTGCCCTGCGCACGCTGCAGCAGGAGACCGGCGGATTCACCGAGCTCGTGCCGATGCCCGCGCCGGGCACGTCGATGCCGGGCGAGGAGCACCGTGCCGTGTACGCCGTCGCCCGCCTGCTGCTGCACGGCAGCATCGATCACCTCCAGGTGCCGTGGACCCGGCTCGATCGCACCGTGGTGACCCAGGTGCTGCAGGGCGGTGCCGATGACCTCGGTGGCACGCTCTACGACGGACGCGTTCATCCCGAGGTCGGGGCCGAGAGCGGGCACGAACTCACCCTCGCCGACGCCCGGGCGCTCACGCGCGCGATCTCGCGTCCGCTGCGCCAGCGCACGACGACCTACGGCGAGCCGCCCACCGAGCGCAAGAGCGCGGCCGGGTGACGACACGACCGACCCTCGTTCTCGTGCCCGGACTCAGCGGCCGTCCCGAGATCGACTTCCCCTTCTTCGCGCCGATGCTGCGGCGCTGGTTCGACGTCACCGAGGTGACGTTCGACGGGCTCGCCGACCCCTCCCTCGACACTCTCGCCGAGGACGTAACCGAGGCCGTGGACTCCTGCGCGACTCCGCCGATCGTCGTCGGCTTCTCGCTCGGAGCGCTTGTCGCCGCGACATCGCGCGCTCCGGTGGCGGGGCTCGTGTTCGTGGCCGGGTGGTGGCAGCCGTCAACGGCTCTCCAGCACTTCGCACGGGTGTGGGCGACCCTGCGCGCCGAGCACTCGGAGGCGGTGGTGGATGTCGCCCGCTTCGCCCTCGCGAGCGCCGAGGGCCTCGCGACCGTGCCGGCTCTGCCCGCCGATGCTCTCACCGACGCCCTCGTCGCCCTCGCGGCCCGCGCCGACCTGACGTCCGCCCCCGCCCTCGACGCGCCGGTGCTCGTCGTCGGCGCGAGCGGGGACGCACTCGCGACCCCTCACCAGAGCCGCCTGCTCTTCGGCGCGATCCCCGACGCGCGCTTCGCCGAGGTGCGCAGCGGGCACGCCGTGCC
>CALRZA010000322.1:0-3077 GCA_943372535.1 Auritidibacter sp. Marseille-P8566 | reverse complement strand
CCGGCTCCGACCTGCCGATCGGCCTGCTCACGAGCCTCATCGGTGGACCGTTCTTCTTCTTCCTGCTGTTCCGTCAGCGCCGTCGCAGCGGAGGCTGGGCATGATCCGGGCCGAAGATGTCGCCGTCGAGCTCGACGGAACCCGCGTGCTCGACGGGGTCACCCTCGACGTGCGCCCCCGCGAGGTGCTCGTGCTCGTGGGTCCCAACGGGGCCGGTAAGTCCACCCTGCTCGGGGTGCTCAGCGGCGAGCGGCGACCGACCCGCGGCTCGGTGACGTTCCGGGGGCGCGAGCTCAGCGGCATCCGCCCGGCCGAGCTGGCGCGCCTGCGCAGCGTGCTCACGCAGGAGAACACCGTGAGCTTCCCGTTCCGGGTCGTCGAGGTCGTCGCGATGGGCCGGGCGCCGTGGGCACGCACGCTCGAGGGCCGCGACGACATCACCGCGGTGGCCGAAGCGATGGATGCCGCCGACATCCGCCACCTCGCCGACCGCCGCTACACCTCGCTCTCCGGTGGCGAGAAGGCCCGCGTCTCGATCGCCCGCGTGCTCGCGCAGAAGGCGCAGACGATCTTCCTCGATGAGCCGACGGCGGCGCTCGACCTGCGCCACCAGGAGGACGTCATGCGGCTGGCCCGCGGCCTCGCCGACGCCGGGCGAGCCGTGGTCGTGGTGCTGCACGACCTGTCGCTGGCCAGCGCGTACGCCGACCGGCTCGCGCTCGTGGCCGACGGGCGGTTGGAGGCGATCGGCGCCCCCGCCGAGGTGCTCACCGAGGAGCGGGTCGAGAGGGTCTACGGACTGCCGGTGGAGCTGCATCTGGTCGCCGGGCGCCCTGTGGTCGTGCCGACTCGTCCGTAGACTGATCACGTGAATCCGTGGATCGTGCTGGCCATCGTCGTGGCGGGCGGCATCCTGTTTTACGTCGCCCATCGCCTCGGCTGGATCGACCTGAGCAACAAGTCGAAGACCTCGGGCACGGGCGGCGCGATGGGCATCGGTGACGAGGTCTTCCACCCCACAAGGCACGAAGCGCAGATCGAGCTCGACCGCCAGACGGTGCTGCCGGCGCCCGCCCCCGTCGCGGGCGACGGCGACAAGGGCGTCTACGAGGGACGCGTGCGCATCACGATCGAGCCGGCGGACGACGACGAGCCTCAGGCGCGCTAGCGCTCGAGCAGGTCCTGGTAGTCGGGGTGCTTCTCGATCCAGCTCGCGATGTACGGGCAGCGGGCGACGACGCGCAGCTCGGTCTCGGCGCGCACGAGGTTGAGGGCGCCCCGCGCGAGCTCGCTCGCGAGACCCTGGTTCTGGTACGCCGGGTCCACCTCGGTGTGCAGGAAGACGAGCTCGTCGCCGCGCACGATGTAGTCGGTGAGCCCCGCGTGCTTGCCGTCGACGAGCAGCTCGAAACGGTTGGCCGCGGCATCCTGGATCACTTCGGTCGCCATGCGATCCACCCTACGCGCTGTCGCGCACGACCAGTCGGGTGGGCATGACGCGTTCGCGCTCGGTGGTCTCGCCGCGCAGCAGCGACAGCAGCATCCGGGCCATCTCCTGACCCATCTCGCGCGAGGGCTGATGCACGGTCGTCAGGCCGATCTCGCCGCTCGTCGCGGCCGAGCTGTTGTCGAAGCCGACGATCGCGACGTCGTCGGGGATGCGGCTGCCCCGCGATCGCAGAACCGAGACGGCCCCGGTCGCCATGAGGTCGCTCGCGACGAAGACCCCGTCGATGTCGGGGTACTTCTCGAGCAGCTCGCGCATCGCCGCGGCTCCGCCGGCCATGGTGAAGTCGGCGTGGGCGAAGCGGTGAGCCTCGAAGCCCGCCGACTCCAGCGCGGTGACCCAGCCGTCGTGGCGGTCGATCGACACCTGCATGTTGGGCGGGCCGGTGATGGTGCCGATGCGGGTGCGGCCGATCTCGAGCAGGCGCTGGGTGGCGAGGGCGGCCCCGGCGGCGTTGTCGACGTCGACGAAGTTGTTGCGGTGCTGCTCGGGGTGGAACGGCCGACCGCCGAACACGACAGGGATCGTGGCGTCGAGCGTGGTGAAGAAGTCGTCACCCGAGTGATGCGAGACGACGATCGCGCCGTCGACGTTGCCGCCCATGAGGTAGCGGATCGTCTTCTCCGACGGATCGGAGGGCTTGGCGAGCTGGAGGTTGAGCACGTAGTCGCTGTCTTCGAGCTCGGTCGTGATGCCCTGCATGATCTCGGCGAAGAAGGGGTCGCCGAAGAACCGCTGCGCATCCTCGGGTACGACGAGGGCGATGGCCGACGTCTGCCGGTTGGCGAGCGATCTCGCCGCACGGTTCGGCACGTAGTTGAGGCGGTCGATCGCCGCGGTCACGGCGAGAGCGACATCCGGGCTGACATGCGGTGACCCGTTGACCACGCGGGAGACGGTCGAGCGCGAGACGCCCGCCTCGGCTGCAACCGCTTCCAACGTCGGCGCGGCGCGCCGGACGGGGAAATCTAGGGTCATGGGGGTGATTCTAGCCAGCCGGAAGGCTCAATGTCCGGTTCGCGATGATCGACCTGTAAGCGATTGCGCTGTCCTTGAGGGTGCGCTTCTGCGTGTCGTAGTCGACCCGCACGATGCCGAACCTCTTGTCGTAGCCCCACGCCCACTCGAAGTTGTCCATGAGCGACCAGTAGAAGTAGCCGCGCACGGGCACCCCGCGGTCGATCGCGTCGAGGATCGCCCCGAGGTGCACCTCGAGAAAGCTCACGCGATCGGCGTCGTGGATCGCCCCGTCGGGCGCGACCTCGTCGTCGTAGGCGGCCCCGTTCTCGGTGACGGCGAGGGCGACGCCGGCGGGCCCGGTGTACTCGTCGTGGATGCGCTGCAGCAGTCGCGTGAGCCCCTCGGGCTGCACCTCCCACTGCATCGCCGTCAGCGGCAGGTCGCGCAGGTGCCAGTGCACCGTCTCGGCGGCGGGGAACGGCGAGCGCTTCGGGCGCTCGGAGGGCGCCGCGGTCGACATCGTCTGGCCGGGAGGCGGGGTCGCTCCCACGAGCTCGCCGTGGTAGTAGTTCACGCCGAGCATGTCGATCGGCGCCGAGATGGTCGCCAG
>CALRZA010000321.1:0-3083 GCA_943372535.1 Auritidibacter sp. Marseille-P8566 | reverse complement strand
TGCAGTCGGCTCTCGATCAGGCCGGGCTGTGACGAGGCACGTCATCGCGACGATGGGCACGGTCGCCTCGATCGACGCCGAGGACGCGTTGCTCGTCGACGCGGTGACGGCGGCCTTCGATCGCTGGGAGGACACGTTCTCGCTGTATCGCGAGTCGTCCGAGTTGGCAGGGATCGCGGCCGGAACCCTCGCGCTCACGGACGCCTCCGAGCTCGTGCGCTCGACCTACGGAACCGCGCTCGAGTGGTCCGCCCGCACCGACGGCGCCTTCACCCCGCATCGCCCGGACGGGGTCATCGACCTCGACGGCATCGTCAAGGCTCTCGCGATCGCCGAGGCCGGAGAGATCCTGGACGCGTCCGGTGCTCCGTGGGTCATCAACGTCGGGGGCGACATCCTCGCCTCGGCCCGCGGTGCCGACACCCCACTCACCCTCGGCGTGGTCGACCCGGCCGATCGGACGTCCGTGCTCACGAGCATCGGGCTGCGCGGGCGTCGACGGGCCATGGCGACCTCGGGCAGCACCGAACGGGGCGACCACATCTGGCTCGGCGGCTCGGCAGCTCCTGCCGAGTTCGTTCAGGTCACCGTGATCGCGGACGACATCGTGACCGCCGACGTTCTCGCGACGGCGATCGTCGCCGGCGGTCGAGCCGCTCTGGACTCGCTCGCCGACCGGTTCGACATCGATGTGCTCACGATCGACCGGGCGGGTGCGCTGCTCGCGACTCCCGGCCTGCGGTCGAGCCTCACGACCCGCTGACGAAGGCGATCAGGAAGAAGACGGTCGCCCACACCGCGCTGGCGATCGCAATGACGATCGAGATGATCGCCAACATCTTGGTGCCGACAGCGACGGGCTGACCGTCCGCGACGAGCTGGTTCGCGCGGGCGACCGCCCGCACTCCGAAGATGATCGCGACGATGCTCGGGATCAGCAGGAAGTTCAGAAAGATCGAGATCACTGCGGCCGCGAAGGCCGTGGTCGCCGCCGGGTTGAGCGCGCGCGTCACGGTGAGCGCGGCAGCCTGGTGCCCGTGATCGGCCGGCGACTGCGGAGCCGGGTTGGCCGCCGAGTAGACGACCCGGGTGATCGGCGCCTGCGCCGAGATGTTGGTGGATGCCGCCGTCGAGACGCCGTTCGCCCCGCGACGACTGTCACTCCAGCTCACGCCGTTCCACCAGCGCTCCCCCGGACCGCGATCGGGATCGGGATACCATCCGGGGCTGCGCACGATGTCGGCCATGGCCCGAGTCTACGGCGACGCCGGTGGCGAGCCGGGCAGGGAATGGGCCGGCTGATACGCCGGGTTCTGTCCGGGTGCACGAGGCACCGTGGACGGCCATCTATCTCGGGACGACGTTGCCGCCGCCCTCTAGCGGTCTACCCGGGAGCTGGGCGAGCAGCCTGTGACGCTCCCTGTCTGACCTTGCTCCGGACGAGGTTTACCTAGCCGACCGTGTCACCACGGCCGCTGGTGGTCTCTTACACCACCGTTTCACCCTTACCTCCGAACACGAAGTCCGGCGGCGGTCTGCTTTCTGTTGCACTGTTCTCGCGGGTTGCCCCGGGTGGGTGTTACCCACCATCCTGCTCTGCGGAGCCCGGACGTTCCTCGGCGGTTGTCGCCAACCGACGCGGCCGTCTTGCCGACCCATTCCGCGTTGCAGCCTAGCTCAGTTGCCGAAGTCGGCCTTCATGTCCATGGCGAGATTGGCCAGCTTGTCGGCCCGCGAGTTCTCGAGTCGGGGAATCCACTCGAACCGCACCGGCGTGCCGGTGAGCAGCCCGCGGGCCTCGGCGGCGAGGTCGGCCATGTCGGGGTGCTTGATCTTCCATCGACCCGACATCTGCTCGACGACGAGCTTGGAATCCATGCGGATGTGCAGCTCGGCATCCGGGTCGAGTTCGAGGGCGCGGCGCACGCCGGCGATCATCGCCTTGTACTCGGCCACGTTGTTGCTCGCGATTCCGCCGTAGAGGCCGATCTCAGCGAGGATCTCGCCCGACTCGCCGTCGATGACGACGGCGCCGCTGCCCGAGAAGCCGGGATTGCCGCGCGAGCCGCCGTCCGCCTCGATCAGGAGGGTGCGGGCCATCAGAGCCCTGACTCGTCGGTGCGCACGAGGATCGCGTCGCTCGACGGGCAGATCAGCACGGCATCCGGAGCCGCGACGCGGATCTTCTGCAGTTCGTCCTCCAGGAGCTTGACCCCGGATGCCAGCGAGACTCCCCCGCGCAGCAGCGACGCCCCCGTGCCGTAGCGGGCGCGCTGCTTCTCGTAGAGCGCCAACAGGTCGGCAGGCACCTTGCCCTCGATCGTGCGGCGCCCGGCAGCAGCCGTCGTGCGCTCGGCGGTGATCTCGGTGAAGGCGGCGTCGCGAACGGCCTCGACCTCGGCGATGCGCTCGCGCAGGGTCGCTCGCGCGCTCGTGGTCTCGGCGAGAGCGGCCTGCGCCTCCTCCAAGCGCTCCATGACGACGAGCTCGATCTCCTCGAGGTCGTTGAGGCGGTTCTTGAGAGCGGCGAGCTCCTGCTCGAGGGCAGCGACATCCTTGACCGACGAGCTCGTGGACAGACGCTCGGCGTCGCGCGCGATGCGCGCCTCGACGACCTCGACATCCGACTCCACCCGGCGCAATTCGAGCTCGATGTCTTCGACGGCGCCCTGTCGCTCGAGCAGCGTCAGCCGCAGCGTCTCGTCTTCGGCGGTGAGCCCCGCGAGGGTGGCGAGCTCGGGCAGGCTCGCGGCCTTGTGGCTCAGCTGAGCGAGCCGGGTGTCGAGGGCCTGAAGATCGAGGAGCAGGGCCTGATCCTCCGGGGATGCCGTGAGTGCCATGGGGTTCTCTCTATTGGGTGACGACGAAGTCCCACGGGTCGGTGCGCAGATCGCTCACCGTGACCGTGAGATTGGGGTAGGCGGCGCGCACCTCGGCGGCGGCGCTCTCGAGCCACAACCACTCGCTCGCCCAGTGCGACACGTCGATGAGCGCGGGCCCCCCGGCGATCCGAGCGTTCTCGACCGCCTCGGAGGCCGGGTGGTGGCGCAGATCGGACGTGATGTAGACGTCGGCCGCGAGCA
>CALRZA010000320.1:0-3087 GCA_943372535.1 Auritidibacter sp. Marseille-P8566 | reverse complement strand
GGTCGCGGCCGACGTCAGCCGACGATCGGGCGCTCCTCCGGCAGGGAGTAGAGCAGGTTGCGCTGCCGCACGGCGAGCGCGGCCGCCAGACCGATCGGCCCGATCCGGCCCGCGAGCATGACGATGCTCAGCACGACCTTGCCGAACTCGTTCAACTCCTCACTCAGCCCGACCGAGAGCCCGCAGGTCGCGAAGGCGGAGATCACCTCGAACAGGATGCGGTCGAGCGGGGCATCGCTCACGAGCATGAGGGCCGCGGTCGCGCCGAGCACGATGGTCGCGCCGAGGAAGCTGACGCTGATGGCGAGGCGGATCGTGCCGTCGGGGATGATGCGATTGCCGACCATCAGGTTCTTGTCTCCCCGAGCCTCCGCCACGATCGCGAGGAAGAGCACGGCCAAGGTGACGACCTTGATGCCGCCCGCCGTTGAGGCCGAGCCGCCGCCCACGAACATCAGCGCATCGGTGGCGAGCAGGGTGATCGGCTCCGACTCGCCCGTGTCGGTGAGGGAGAAGCCGCCAGAGCGCATCATCGTCGACGCGAACAGCGCGTGGAAGATCTTGTCGGGCACGCTCATCCCGCCGATCGACCGGTCGTTGCTCCACTCGAGCGCTCCCCAGGCCGCGGCCCCCGCGAGCAGGAGGATCGTCGTCGTCACCAGCGTGAGCCGGGTGTGCAGAGTCCACTTCTTCGATTGCCAGCGATAGGTGATCAGCGTGAGATAGACCGGGAACCCGAAGCTGCCCACGAAGACCCCGACCATGATCGGGATGAGGATCCACAGGTCGCCGTCGAACTCGGCCAGACCCTCGGGGTGCGCGACGAAGCCGGCGTTGTTGAACGCGGAGATGCCGTAGAACAGGCCGTGCCAGAGCCCATCCCACCAGTTCTCCTCGATGATCATGAACCGCGGGATGAGCACGGCGACCAAGGCGCCCTGGATCGCGAGAGTCGTCACGACGACCGTGCGCAGCAGCGAACCGACCTCCCCCAGCTTGGAGGTGCCGATGCTCTGCTGCACGAAGACCTTGTTGCCGAGGCCCAGTTGGCGGGTCACCGCGCGGGCGAGGAGAAGGGCGATCGTCACGATGCCGAGGCCACCGACCTGGATCGCGATGAGGATCACGACCTGACCGAAGAACGACCAGTGCACGGCGGTGTTGACCGTGGTCAACCCGGTCACGGTGACCGCCGAGACCGCCGTGAAGAAGGCGTCGACCAGGGGGGTGCGTCGGCCGTCGGCCGAGGCGATCGGCAGCGACAGCAGTGCCGTGAACACCAACGCGACGGCGACGAAGATCAGGACGGCGGCTCGTGACGGCGACCGCTTGACGAACCCCCGCAGCCATCCTCGCAGGTCGAACGGTCGTGGCGACCGACCACGGCGTCTGACCACTGGCTCTCCTTCACGACACCCCGTCGCCCACCACGCCGGCCCTGAGTTGCTGCCCCCACAGTAACTCAGGCCCGGCCGGTGGCGCGGTGGCGGATCAGCCCTTCTCGGCGCCCGCCGTGGTGTTCATGATGCGCCGCTGGAAGATGAAGAACAGGATGGCGACGGGGATCGTCATGAGCACGGCCGCGGCGAGCTGCAGCGGGAACTGGTTGCCCGAGCCCAGCTGGCCGGAGACGAGCGAGGCGACACCCGTCGTCAGCGTGTTCAGCTCCGGGCTCTGCCGCGACACGATGAAGTGGCCCAGCTCGTTCCACGAGCCCTGAAAGCTCAGGATGAAGAGGGTCACGAGGGCGGGACGCGCCATCGGCAGCACGATCGTCCAGAACGTGCGGAAGGGTCCGGCGCCGTCGATGCGGGCGGCCTCCTCCACACTGTCGGGGATCGAGTCGAAGAACTGCTTCATGATGAACACCCCGGCGGCCGTCGACAGCAGCGGGATGATCATGCCCCCGTATGTGTCGTAGAGCCCGAGCTGCTGCAGGATCAGGAAGCGCGGGATCAGCAGCACGACACCGGGCACCGACAGGATCGCGATGAAGGCCGCGAACACGATCGTGCGCCCGCGGAACTTCAGTCGCGACAGCGCGTAGCCGGCGAGCGAGTCGAAGAACACCCGCCCGATCGTCCCGACTGTCGCGATGAGCACCGTGTTGCCCGCCCAGAGGGGGAACGGCACGTCGCCGAACAGGCGCTCGTAGGCGGCGAAGGTGATCGTCTCGGGGATGAGGCTCAGGGCATCCTGAGTCGCATCGGCATCCGTCTTGAAGGAGGCGGAGATCGAGATGATGAACGGATAGATGTAGATCAACGCGAGGCCGATGAGCACCAGATAGCCCAGGATCAGGCTCGTGCGGGCTCGGGCGCCGATGTGCCGCCGACGTTTGGGCAGCGCCGGGGCGGCCTTCTCGGGCATCAGGGTGGCGGTCATGGGGTTCCTCCGGGGTTGTCCGCTCGGGGTGCGGCCGCGACGAGCGGTTTCGCCGGCCCGTCGCCGCCCGTGCCGCGCAGCGCCTTCGGCAGACGCGGAGCGCGTTCGGCGAGCGCCCAGCGCTGGATGAGGGTCAGCACGATGATGAAGAGGAACAGGATGAAGGCGATCGCCGCACCCTGACCCCACTGGAGGTCGACGAACGACGACCGATAGGCGAGGAACGCCGGGGTCGAGATCGTTCCGCCGGCCGAGGTGCCGCCGAGGATGTAAATCTGGTCGAACACCTGCCACGAGCCGATGAGGCCCAGCGTCAGCACCGTGAAGAGCGTCGGCCGCAGCATGGGCAGGGTGATCGAGAAGAACTTGCGCACGGGGCCGGCGCCGTCCATGAGCGAGGCCTCGTCGATCTCACCGCCGATGCTCTGCAGCGCCGCGAGGAACAGCAGCATGAACGTGCCCGAGGTCGTGAAGATCGCCAGCATGATGAGCGAGCTCATCGCGACCGACGGCCCGGCGATCCACTCCCAGCTCGAGATGCCGAGGAACCCCGGCTCGGCGAAGAAGCCGCTCGGTTGAGTGATGCCGACGACTCCCAACAGGCCGTGGATGATGCCCGTCGAGTCGTTGAACCAGTCCGGGCCACGGATGCCGAAGAACCCGATCACAGCATTGACCGCTCCCGAGGCCGTGAACAGGAAC
>CALRZA010000319.1:0-3087 GCA_943372535.1 Auritidibacter sp. Marseille-P8566 | reverse complement strand
CGACGCTGCTGCTCGTCGGAGCCGCGGTCGCGATCGGCCGCCGACCCGAGCGACGCTAGTCGGTCGCGACGACGTCCCAGTCGCCGTAGAGCGCGAAGCCCGCGGATTCCGCGAGCGCGATCGAGGCGGCATTGTCGAGCTGGCAGCGGTACTGCGGTTCGTGCCCACGGCGCAGGGCCTCAGCGCTCATCGCCCGCACCGTCGCACGCGCGAACCCCTGGCCGCGCACCTCGGGCAGCGTGATCACGCCGAGGTCGGCGAGGGTCGAGTCATCCCACGGGTACATGCTCGCCGCGGCGACGAGGCGACCGTCGACGATCGCCCCGAACACGAGCCAGTGGTCGAGCTCGACGTAGGCGTCGTCGAGGTCGTCCTCGGGCGCCTCCGCGACGAACCGGGCCCAGAGCTCGGCATCGTCGGCTGTGAGCTCGCGGATGCCCGCCGCCGGGGTCTCGGCGCGCACGGCATCCTGCTCGTCGACGGGAAGGAAGTAGAGATGATCCGCGCCATTGAGTTCGAGGCCGGCCGTCTCGAGACGGGACGTGAGGTCGTCGGCGGCGACGGCATCCCCGTCGGTCAGCGATAGCTCGGCGGCCCGGTCGGGAGTCAGGCGCGCGGTGCGGATGCCGTCGGCGAGGCTCAGCAGCGACACCGACCGGGTGGGCTTGAGCGCCGGATCCACGACGACGAGGAAGCCGTCGGCTCGGGCTGATGGCGTGGCTGACGGCCAGACGCGCTCGACGAGGGCGGAGAACATGGGCCTAGCCGCGGGCAGCGGTCGCCGCGACGACCACCGCGATGAGCGGCAGCAGCGCGACGACGATCGTCACGATCGGGAGGGCCTTCGGCGCCCCGCGCACGAGCCGCACGATCGAGGCGATGAGGGCGGCCACGACCAGAGCGGCACCGATGAGGAAGAGCACCGGGTAGGGGCCGGCGCCGGAACCCGAGCCGTCGAGAGCGGCCGAGATGCCGTAGACGAAGGAGTAGGCCATCACGACGGCACCGATGATGGCGGCGAGCAGGGCGATCAGACCGGGCGGGGTTCTCATGCGGCTACCGTAGCGGGTCGGCGCGCTGGCAACACCTAGCCCAACAACCCCTGCACGAACACGTGCGGGGTGAAGCCCGTGAGGTCGCCGATGCCCTCGCCCTGGCCGACCAGCTTGATCGGGATGCCCGTGCGCTCCTGCACCGCGAGCACGAAACCGCCCTTGGCCGAGCCGTCGAGCTTGGTGATCACGAGGCCCGTCACGCCTGCGTGCTCGATGAAGGCCTCCGCCTGCGCGAGCCCGTTCTGGCCGGTGGTCGCGTCGAGCACGAGCAGCACCTCGGCGATCTCGGTCTGCTTCTCGATGACGCGGCGGATCTTGCCGAGCTCATCCATCAGCCCGCTCTTGGTCTGCAGGCGGCCGGCGGTATCGATGATGGCGATGTCGATGCCCTCGCGCTGAGCGCGCTCCACGGTCTGGAAGGCGACGGATGCCGGATCCTGCCCCTGAGCCTGCGGCCGCACGATCTGCGCTCCCCCGCGCTCCGCCCACGTCGCGAGCTGCTCCACCGCCGCGGCACGGAACGTGTCGGCCGCGCCCACGACCACCGTGCGCCCATAGCCGACGAGGAACTTCGCGAACTTGCCGATCGTCGTCGTCTTGCCCACGCCGTTGACACCGACGACGAGCACGACCGCGGGGCGAGCCGTGAGGTGCAGGGTGGGGTCGAGGCGGGCGAGGCGCTCCTCGAGGCTCTCGCGCAGCATCCGCCGCAGGTCCGTCGGGTCAGTCGTGCGGTACTTCGCGACATCCGCCCGGAGCTTCTCGACCACGTCGTCGGTGATATCGGGACCGAAGTCGGCGGCGAGCAGCGCGTCTTCGAGGTCTTCCCACGTCTGCTCGTCGATCGTCGCGCGCGAGAACATTCCCTTGAGCGCGCCGGAGAGCGACCACGTTGCCATGGGTCAAGGGTACGGCCTCGGTCGGGCCAGACCCGGGCGCACGAGCCGAGAGGCGCGTCCGTCGATCAGGAGAGGATGAACGTTCCGAGGTAGACGATCGGCTCGTCGATCGGCTCGAAGGCCGTCGAGTAGACGAGGAAGGCATCCAGCTCGGCACCGGTCTCGAACGACTGCACGAGCACGGCCTGCCCGGTCGAGGCGTTGCCGTAGGTGCCCAGCCCGACGGAGGCGAAGCTCGTGGACTCGAGATTCGTGATCGCGGCGTCGGCGACGGCGGCATCCCCCGGCACGATCGCCCACGTGATCGGCTCCTCGTTCACCGTCACACGGATGAGGCACGCCGCGGCCAGGATGTCGGCGCCGACCTCAGGCACGTCGTACTCCGCGGGCGGGATCTGCTCGTAGACCGTCGGGTCATCCTCGTTGGCGTTGAGCCGCTCGACGATGCCCGGGCACTCGGCCCAGGCCTCGGGGGCCGAGTCGGTGGTGTCATCGGTCGGCGCTTCCGCCGACGACGACGTAGCCGGCGCGGGGCCAGCGACGGGAGTCGCGCATCCGGAGAGCGCGAGGGCGCCGGCCAAGGTCACCGTCGCGACGGTCAGTCGCCACGTCAGGTCTCGAGTGGTCATGGTCAGCTCGCCTTCTCGGTGTTGACGCGTTGGCCCACGACCGCGCTGATGCCGTCGGCGCGCATGCTGACGCCGTAGAGGGCATCCGCGATCTCCATCGTGCGCTTCTGGTGGGTGATGACGATGAGCTGGGAGGTCTGGCGCAGGTCCTCGAAGATCGTCAGCAGTCGGCCCAGGTTGGCGTCGTCGAGGGCGGCCTCGACCTCGTCCATGATGTAGAACGGGCTGGGGCGCGCCTTGAAGATCGCGATGAGCAGCGCGACCGCCGCAAGCGAACGCTCGCCACCGCTCAGCAACGAGAGGCGCTCGATCTTCTTGCCCGCGGGCTTGACCGTGACCTCGATGCCCGTCGTGAGCATGTTCTCGGGATCGGTGAGGTGGATGCTGCCGGTGCCGCCCGGGAACAGGATCGGGAACACCTGATTGAACGCCGCGCGCGTGTCTTCGAAGGCGGCGCCGAAGATGTCCTGCATCTTCTCGTCGAGCTCGTCGATGATCGTGAGC
>CALRZA010000318.1:0-3088 GCA_943372535.1 Auritidibacter sp. Marseille-P8566 | reverse complement strand
CGCACGTGCGGGCGCAGTCGGGCGACCACGCTCTCGCGGGGTGCGGGGTCGGCGGCGAGCGGATCGGTCACGGTCTACCCGTGCCGCACGTGGGTCACGTCGCCCGCGGCGATCGCGCGAACCTCGTCGCCGAGGCGCACGAGCAGGCGACCCTGGTCGTCGATGCCCGTCGCGACGCCGACCTCGGTGGATGCGTCGGGCAGTTCGACCCGCACGTCGCGTCCCACGGTGCCGCACGCCGCACTCACGGCGGAGCGCAACCCCGCCTCCGCGTCGAAGCCCGCGCCCTCGAACTCGCGCCACGCCCGCTCGAACGCGTCGAGGTAGGCGGTGAGGGCGCGGTCGACGAGGCCCTCGGCATCCGCCCCGCGCAGCACGAGCGAGGTCGCCGTCGGCACCGGCAGCTCGTCGGCCGTCATCGTGAGGTTGAGCCCCGCGCCGATCACGGCGCCGCCCGGCACGACCTCGCCGAGGATGCCGCAGACCTTGAAGTCGTCGACGAGCACGTCGTTCGGCCACTTGAGCGCCACCGGCTCGCCGGGAAGCAGCGCGCGCACGGCTCGAGTCATCGCGAGCCCCGCGAGCAGCGGCAGCCAGCCGAGCCCGCGATCGGCTCGCACGAACACCGACACCGCGAGCGCCGAACCGGGCGGGGCGACCCAGGTGCGGCCGAGGCGCCCGCGCCCTGCCGTCTGGTTGGTGGTGACGAGCGCGCTGAGCGACTCGAGGGTGCCGGTCGAGGCCCGACCCACCAGTTCGGTGTTGGTGGAGGTCGTCTCGCTGACCCAGTCGACGTGCATCCCCCAAGGCTACCGACCGCATCCCGGCCCTCGGAGCGCGCTGCGCGCACCAAGATTGCCCGACGACTCCTGTAGGACATCACCACAGCGCGCCGACCGGCCGTCGGTAGAGTGTGAGCGTGACCGAGCAGACCCCCACGCCCGACCTGTCCACGACCGCCGGGCGCATCGCCGATCTCAAGGTGCGCTATCACGAGGCCGTGACCGCGAGCGGCGAGGCCGCGATCGAGAAGCAGCACTCCAAGGGCAAGAAGACCGCCCGCGAGCGCATCGAGCAGCTTCTCGACCACGGCTCGTTCGTCGAGCTCGACGAATTCGTGCGCCACCGCACGCACGCCTTCGGCATGGAGAAGAAGCGCCCCTACGGCGACGCGGTCGTCACGGGGCTCGGCACCATCCACGGCCGTCAGGTCGCCGTCTACTCGCAGGACTTCACGATCTTCGGCGGATCGCTCGGCGAGGTCGCCGGCGAGAAGATCATCAAGGTCATGGATCACGCCCTCAAGACGGGCGTGCCGATCATCGGCATGCTCGACTCCGGTGGCGCCCGCATCCAGGAGGGCGTCGTCGCGCTCGGCAAGTACGGCGAGATCTTCCGTCGCAACACGCAGGCGTCGGGCGTCATCCCGCAGATCTCGATCATCATGGGCCCGGCCGCCGGGGGTGCGGTGTACTCCCCCGCCCTCACCGACTTCGTGATCATGGTCGACAAGACCAGCCAGATGTTCGTCACCGGCCCCGACGTGATCAAGACCGTCACGGGCGAGGATGTCGGCATGGAGGAGCTCGGCGGAGCCCTCACCCACAACAAGGTCTCGGGCGTCGCCCACTACCTCGCGAGCGACGAGGATGACGCGCTCGACTACGCGCGCACCCTCGTGAGCTTCCTGCCCGACAACAACCTCGCCGAGTTGCCGGTCTACGACAGCGAGGTCGAGCTCGAGATCACCGACGAGGATCGCAAGCTCAACTCGGTGATCCCGGACAGCCCCAACCAGCCGTACGACGTGAAGACGATCATCGAGCACATCGTCGACCACGGCGACTTCCTCGAGACCCAGCCGCTCTTCGCGCCCAACATCGTCGTCGGCTTCGGCCGGGTCGAGGGCCGCACGGTCGGCGTGATCGCCAACCAGCCGCAGGCGATGGCCGGAACCCTCAACATCGAGGCCGGCGAGAAGGCGGCCCGGTTCCTGCGCTTCTGCGACGCGTTCAGCATCCCGATCCTCACGCTCGTCGACGTGCCCGGCTACCTGCCCGGCACCGACCAGGAGTGGACGGGCGTCATCCGCCGCGGCGCCAAGCTGCTCTACGCCTACGCCGAGGCCACCGTGCCGCTCGTCACCGTGATCACGCGCAAGGCCTACGGCGGCGCGTACATCGTCATGGGCTCCAAGCAGATGGGCGCCGACCTCAACTACGCGTGGCCGACCGCCGAGATCGCCGTCATGGGCGGGCAGGGGGCCGTGAACATCCTCTACCGCGGCGAGATCAAGGCCGCCGAGGAGGCGGGCGAGGATGTCGCCGCCGTGCGCACGCGTCTCGCCAACGAGTACACCTACAACGTCGCCAGCCCGTTCCTCGCCGCCGAGCGCGGTGAGCTCGACGGCGTCATCGAGCCGGCCGCGACCCGCGTCGCCGTGATCAAGGCGCTGCGCGCACTGCGCACGAAGCGGGCGAGTCTGCCTCCCAAGAAGCACGGGAACATCCCGCTGTGAGTGCCCTCGGTATCCTCCGCCCGGGACGGGCGTCGGCGCTGGCGTCGCAGCAGACGCCAGAAATGGCGTCTGCCCCCAGCTCCAGCGCGCCCCCGAAGCACGGGAACATTCCGCTGTGAGTGAGCCCACACCCACGGCAAGCGCGATTCGCATCGTCTCGACCGGGGCGGATGCCGCCGACGTCGCTGCTGTCACGGCCGTGCTCACCGCGGCCCTCGACGAGCTCGCCGCCTCGCACGCGGCCGATTCCGCCACCCCGATCTCGGCGTGGCAGCGCGGGCAGCGCCAGCTGCGCACGCCGCTCGTGCCCGGCCCCGGCGCCTGGCGCAGCTTCTCGGGCTGACGCGACGCCGGGCTGACGCGACGCCGCGCTGAGGCACGCCGGGCTGGGGCACGCCAAGCTGACTCGACTGGCGCGTGATTCCGCGCGCCGACGACGGGATCCGCACGCCCCGCGGCGGAGACAGACCGTTCTACCCATCCGCGGCGACGATTTCGGTGGGAATCGAGCGAATGTCCCCCGCATTCGACGGTCGCGACCCGCCCGGTATACCGGAATTCCGCGACTTT
>CALRZA010000317.1:0-3111 GCA_943372535.1 Auritidibacter sp. Marseille-P8566 | reverse complement strand
GTCTCCGGATCGGCCCACATCGTCGTCGGCACCCATGCCCTGCTGAGCGACCACGTCGGCTTCTTCGACCTCGGTCTCGTCGTCGTCGACGAGCAGCACCGGTTCGGTGTCGATCAGCGCGAGGCCCTGCGCGCCAAGGGCAGCCAGCCGCCGCACGTGCTCGTGCTCACGGCCACCCCGATCCCGCGAACCGTGGCGATGACGGTGTTCGGCGACCTCGACGTCTCGTCGATCGCCGAGCTGCCGGCCGGTCGGTCGCCGATCGCGAGTCACGTCGTGCCGCTGGCGGAGAAGCCCGGGTGGATGCCGCGGGTCTGGGAGCGCGTCGCCGAGGAGCTCGCGCAGGGCCGACAGGCCTTCGTGGTGTGCCCGGCGATCGACGCCAAGAACGTCGAGCAGGGGGAGACCGTGGAGGCGGCGGGTACCGCGGGGGAGATTTCGGCAAGCTCGATCCGCAGTACTGCGAACGTCACCGAGGTGCTCGCCTCGCTTCGCGAGAACCCGTTGCTCGCCGGCCGGCGCATCGAAGGACTCCACGGCCGCTTGCCCGGCGAGGAGAAGGACGCGCTCATGCGCGCCTTCGCAGAGGGGGCGATCGACGTGGTCGTGGCGACGACGGTCATCGAGGTCGGGGTCGACGTGCCCAATGCCTCCGCGATGGTCGTGCTCGACGCCGACCGGTTCGGGGTCTCGCAGCTGCATCAGTTGCGGGGTCGGGTCGGCCGGGGCGGCATCCCGGGTTTGTGTCTCTTCGTCACCGCCGCAGAAGACGGCACCCTCGCCCGCGATCGGGTCGAGGCCGTCGCAGCGACCCTCGACGGCTTCGAGCTCGCCAACAAAGACCTCGAGCTGCGGCAGGAGGGCGACGTGCTCGGCAGCACCCAGTCCGGCGGGCGCTCGAGCCTGCGTCTCGTGCGGGTCGCGACCGACGGGGACCTCATCGCCGAGGCGCGAGACCTCGCGGCGGGCATCCTCGCGGACGATCCCTCGCTGGCCGAGCACGCCCCGCTGCGCGAGGCGCTCGAGCGCCGTCTCGATGAGGAGTCCGAGGCGTTCCTCGCGAAGGGGTGACCGTTCTCGAAAGATCGTGCGATCCTTCGCCGGTTTGGTATCGAAACGGTAACAGCCCGGAAATGTCTGCCGGGTAGGGTGAAACCATGAACAGGATCGCCGTGGTTCCTGGGTCGTTCGACCCGATCACGCTCGGGCACCTCGACATCATCGAACGTGCCGCCGGAATCTTCGACGAGCTCCATGTGCTCGTCGTGCACAACCCCGGCAAGACCGCCTTGCTGCCGATCGCGCAGCGGGTCGCTCTCATCCAGGAGGCGGTGCGCGACGCGAAGCTGCCCGGCAACATCCAGGTCACCAGCTGGTCGGTCGGGCTGCTCGTCGACTACTGCACCGAGGTCGGCGCGAGCGTGCTGGTCAAGGGCATCCGCTCGCAGGTCGATGTCGCCTATGAGACCCCGATGGCGATCGTCAATCGAGATCTCGCGGGTGTGGAGACGGTCTTCATGCTGCCGAGCCCGGGGCACGCGCACGTGTCGAGCTCGCTGGTGCGTCAGGTCGACTCGCTCGGCGGCGACGTGAGCACGTATGTTCCGGATGCCGTGTCGCGGTACCTGACGCAGTCTCGCGCCGAATAGGCACACCCGTCAGCGCTGCCCGATCGCGAATGTACGCAATGCGAACGTGCGGAATTGGGCACACCTCCCTGAGCCTTTAGGCTCCCCGCGGAGGCACTGTGTCACTCACCGATCTGCGCGATGGCCTGTTGCGCCCCGTCATGCGGGCGTGGGTGGCAGCGACGGTCGACGCGGTGATCGCAGCGATTCCGCGACCGGCTGACACCCCGCACGCCCACGCGGATGCCGCCTCAGACGATCGCGCCCGAGTGCTGATCCTCGGCGCCGGCATCGCCGCGGGCTGGGGAGTGCTCAGCCATGACCTCGCCCTGCCGGGCTACCTCGCCCGCACCCTCGCCGCCTCGATCGGCCGCGGCGTGGATGTCGACCTGGTTGCCGACGTCACGATGACGGCTCGACATGCGGCCCCTCGCCTCAAGACGCTCTCCCTGTGGCGATATCAGGCCGTCGTGCTCGTGCTGGGCATCAACGAGTCGGTCTCGCTCGTGAGTGCGGCCCGCTGGGAGCGCGATCTTCGCGAAGCGATCATCACGGTGCGGGCCGAAGGCGGCCTCGACATCCCGATCATCGTCGCGGGAGTGCAGCCGGTGCGGTCGGTTCCCCTGTTCAACTCGCTGCTCGGATCGATCGCGGAGCGTCGGGCGACCGTGCTCAACCGCACGACCGAGAAGCTCGCCGCCGCCATGCCCCGCGTGGGATACGTGCCCTTGAGCGCCGCGATCCTGCCCTCGGGCGACCGCTACCGCGGATCGGAGAGCTATCGCACGTGGGCTGTCGAGATCGCCGAGGTGCTCGTTCCCGAGCTGATCGGGGCCGACGCGGTCGACGAGGGCTTCCGCGATGAAGCCGACCGGCAGGCGGCGGTGGATGCCCTGCACCTACCGTCAGTCCCTGGCGCGGAATTCGACCGGATCGTCGGCATCGCTCGACGGGTCTTCGGCACCGAGTCGGCCGCGTTCTCGGTGATCGACGGCGATCAGCAGTGGTACAAGTCACGGGCGGGCGTCGACATCGTGCGGGTACCGCGAGATCAGGCGATCTGCTCGGTGACGATCGAGACCGGCACCGGACTGGTCGTGCCCGACGCTCGTGTCGATCCGCGGTTCAAGAAGAGCATGTTGGTGACGGCGGATCCGGGCGTGCGCTTCTATGCCGGTTACCCGGTCACCGGCCCGGATGGCGAGCCGATCGGAGCCCTGTGCGTGTTCGACTCGCAGCCGCGTCGCGCCACCGACGTGGATCTGGCCGTGCTGCGGCACCTCGCGCAGTTGGCCAGCGACGAACTCGAGTCGACAGCGGGCTGAGCTAGGGCTTGCTCGCCTTGCCGTCGAGCCAGAGCGTGTCGGTCTCATCACGGTGCACGCCGTCGGTGCCGACGTGCTTGGTGCTGATCTGCGGCCCCTTCTGGATCACGTGCACGAGCGCCATACCGTGTCCGCGCCCGAGCCCGTAGTCGGCGGCC
>CALRZA010000316.1:0-3118 GCA_943372535.1 Auritidibacter sp. Marseille-P8566 | reverse complement strand
CGCCCTGGTCTATTGGGAGATCGATCGGGGCGGCCCGGTCGCCCGCCGGGTCGCGGGCTACCGAGACGGGGCACGTCAGGACTTCCGGTTCCCCCAGGAGGAGCCGGGCGCCACCACGCCGTGGATGCCCGTCTTCTTCGACTACGTCTACTTCTCGCTCTCGAACATGATGGCGTTCAGCCCGACCGACGTGATGCCGCTGACGATCCGCGCGAAGGCGCTCATGGGCTATCAGGCCCTCACCGGATTCGTGCTGCTCGCCCTCGTGATCTCGCGGGCCGTCAACATCCTGACCTGAGCCGATCAGGCGAGGGCGGCGAGAGCGTCCTGGTAGGCCGAGAGCGGGCGGGCCTCGCCGGGCGCGGTCACGAACGCGGCGCGGATGACGCCCTCGGCATCGATGAGGAAGGTGCCGCGATTGGCGAAGCCCTTGTCGTCGAGGAACACGTCGTAGGCCCGCGCGACCTCGCCGTGGGGCCAGAAGTCGGCGACGAGGGTGAAGTCGTAGCCTTCCTTCTCGGCCCAGTTGCGCAGCGCCCACTTGGAGTCGACCGAGATGCCGATGAGTTCGACATCCGCCGAACGGAAGAGGTCGAGATTGTCGCGCAGCTCGCACAGCTCCCCGGTGCAGGTGCCCGAGAACGCGAGCGGGAAGAACACGAGGGCGACCGGACGCACGCCGCGGAACGACGAGAGGGTGACGGTCTGACCGAACTGGTCGGAGAGCGTGAAATCGGGGGCGACGGTGCCAACAGCGACGGCCATGCGGGATTCTCCTCGGATGCAGGCGGGGGCAACCCCACCGGGTGAGCCGCCATTCTAACGACGGTCACGATGGCGGGTTTCCACAACTAGAATCGACGGGCGTAGTCGATCACGGCACGTGGTATCGGTTCGTCGCAACCCGACGGCCGACTGGTTTCTCTCTCTACAAGGAAGAGGTCAAGGGTGACGGTCAACGATCAGGATCCGTATTCGGTGCATCACACCGATCAGGACCCGGAGGAGACGGCAGAGTGGCAGGAGTCGCTCCGCACCCTCGTCTCGACCCACGGTCACGGGCGTGGACGCGAGATCATGCTGAGCCTGCTCAAGCACTCGAAAGACCTGCACCTCGGCGTGCCGATGGTGCCGACCACGGACTACATCAACACGATCGCGCCCGAGAACGAGCCCGAGTTCCCCGGCAACGAGGAGCTCGAGCGTCGCTACCGCGCGTGGATCCGCTGGAACGCCGCGGTCACCGTGCACCGCGCCCAGCGCCCCGGCATCGGAGTCGGCGGCCACATCTCGACCTACGCGTCATCCGCTGCCCTCTATGAGGTCGGCCACAACTGGTTCTTCCGCGGCGCCGACCACCCCGGCGGCGGCGACCAGATCTTCTATCAGGGTCACGCCTCCCCCGGTATGTACGCCCGGGCGTTCCTCGAGGGCCGCCTGACCGAGGAGAACCTCGACAGCTTCCGCCAGGAGAAGTCGCGAGCCCCGCACGGTCTCTCCAGCTACCCGCACCCGCGCCTCATGCCGGAGTTCTGGCAGTTCCCGACGGTCTCGATGGGCCTTGGTCCGATCAACGCGATCTACCAGGCGCAGTCGAACCGCTACCTCACCAACCGCGGCATCAAGGACGCCTCCGACCAGCAGGTCTGGGCGTTCCTCGGCGACGGCGAGATGGATGAGGTCGAGAGCCGCGGCGCCCTCCAGTGGGCCGCCAACGAGGGTCTCGACAACCTCAACTTCGTCATCAACTGCAATCTCCAGCGCCTCGACGGCCCGGTGCGCGGCAACGGCAAGATCGTGCAGGAGCTCGAGAGCTTCTTCCGCGGTGCCGGCTGGAACGTCATCAAGGTCATCTGGGGTCGCGAGTGGGATGTCCTGCTCCAGAACGACCACGAGGGCGCGCTGCGCGACCTCATGAACCGCACCCCCGACGGTGACTACCAGACGTACAAGGCCGAGAACGGCGCCTACGTGCGCGAGCACTTCTTCGGCCGCGACCCGCGCACGCTCGAGATGGTCAAGGACTACACCGACGAGCAGGTCTGGGGCCTCAAGCGCGGTGGCCACGACTACCGCAAGATCTACGCCGCTTTCAAGGCCGCGTCGGAGCACAAGGGCCAGCCCACCGTCATCCTCGCGAAGACCGTCAAGGGCTACGGCCTCGGGGCTTCCTTCGAGGGTCGCAACGCGACCCATCAGATGAAGAAGATGACCCTCGACAACCTCAAGCTGTTCCGCGACGTGATGCAGATCCCGGTCACCGACGCGCAGCTCGACGAGAACCCGTACCAGCCGCCGTTCTACCACCCCGGTCAGAACGACGAGGCGATCCAGTACCTGCAGGAGCGCCGACGCGCGCTCGGCGGCTACGTGCCGGAGCGCCGCTCGAAGTACACGCAGATCACGGTGCCCGAGGCCTCGGCCTACGACGTCGTGCGCAAGGGTTCGGGCAAGCAGGAGATCGCCACCACCATGGCTTTCGCCCGCCTGCTCAAGGACCTGCTGCGCGACAAGAACATCGGCACCCGCATCGTGCCGATCATCCCGGATGAGGCGCGCACGTTTGGCATGGACGCCTACTTCCCGACCGCCAAGATCTACAACCCGTCGGGACAGCAGTACACGTCGGTCGACCGCGAGCAGCTCCTCGCCTACAAGGAGTCGCCGCAGGGCCAGATCGTGCACGTCGGCATCAACGAGGCCGGCGCCTTCGCGGCCTTCACCGCCGCGGGCACGCAGTACGCGACCAACGGCGAGCCGCTGATCCCGGTCTATGTCTTCTACTCGATGTTCGGCTTCCAGCGCACCGGCGACGCCATGTGGGCCGCGGGCGACCAGATGGCCCGCGGGTTCATCATGGGCGCCACGGCGGGCCGCACGACGCTCACCGGCGAGGGCCTGCAGCACGCCGACGGGCACTCGATCCTGCTGGCCTCGACCAACCCGGCCGTCATCACGTACGACGCCGCCTACGGGTTCGAGCTCGGCCAGATCGTCAAGGCCGGCATCGAGCGCATGTACGGCGGAACGCATCCCGATCCCAACGTGATGTACTACCTCACCGTCTACAACGAGCCGATCGTGCAGCCGGCCGAGCCGGAGAACCTGGACGTCGAGG
>CALRZA010000315.1:0-3135 GCA_943372535.1 Auritidibacter sp. Marseille-P8566 | reverse complement strand
CGGCCACGGCCACGGTTGCGGCTGCGGCCCTGCGCGGGCTCGTCGCCCTGCTCCGAGTCGACGGATTCGACCTCGGCGTCGGATGCGTCGTCGGAGGCGGGGGCATCGTCGCCCTCGACCTCGGTCGACGCGGCCTCGGCGACGTGGCTGCGGGCGGAGCGCGGAGCACGCGTCTCGGTGGCCAGCTCGGCCAGTTCGGGCAGTTCGACGACGGGAGCGCCGGCGAGGGCGGGGGCCGCGGCGATCGCCTCGGTGTCCGCGCTCGTGACCCGGCGCGAGGTGCGCTTGCGCACGGCGACGGGCTCCGCGGTCGGCTCGACCGACGGTGCGGCCGCGGGGGCCTCGTCGGTCTCGATCACGGGCGCGTCGGCATCCGTGTCGATGGTGTTCTCGTCGGTCTGGTTCTCGTTGATTGCGTTCACGAGGTCTCCTTTGCGAAGTTTCGATGCGCCGGCGATGCCCAGGCTGCCTGCGAGAGCCTGGAGCTCGGCAAGCTTGAGGGCGCTCAGATCGGCGCGGGGGTTGACGTCAGTCACTAGTTGGGATTCCTTTCCCCGTGCGAGTGCAGGTACGACCCGACGGAGAGCTGATCGCCACATCGAACGTCATCAGCGCGAGAGAATCCGCGTGGTGAGATCTGCACCGTGAGGTGGTGGGGCGAAGGGTGATGGTGCAACCGGGAATGTCGGCTAGGCCGAAGCTTCTACCTGGTGCGCCACCACTGTAGCACCCTTGAAGTCGACCGCCAGCATGAGCGACTCCCACGGCGCGGTGGCATGGGTGGCCACGAGCTCGGCGGCGACGAGGCGCTGCGCCGGGTCGCTCGCGAGCACGAGGATCGACGGGCCAGCCCCGGAGACGACCGCCGCGAGGCCGTTCGCGCGAAGGATCTGGATGAGCGCGTTGGTCTCGGGCATCGCGCTCGCGCGGTAGTCCTGGTGCAGGCGGTCCTCGGTGGCTTCGAGCAGCAGCTCCGGGCTCTGGATGAGCGACGCGATGAGCAGGGCCGAGCGCGAAACGTTGAAGACGGCATCCGCGTGGGGCACCGACTCGGGCTGCAGGCTGCGCGCGAGGGCCGTGGACATCGTCGCCGCGGGCACGCACACGACGGGCGAGACGCCGCGGTGCACGATGAGCTTCTTGGCCTTGGGGCCGTCGGGGGTGGTCCAGGCGATCGTCAGCCCGCCGAAGATCGCGGGGGCGACGTTGTCGGGGTGACCCTCGAGCTCGGTCGCGAGGGTGAGCAGCGCCTCGGCGTCGATGTCGACGACGCCCTCGAGCAGGCCCTTGGCCGCCATGATGCCCGAGACGATCGCCGCGCCGGACGACCCGAGACCGCGCCCGTGCGGGATGACGTTGTGGGCCTCGAGCGCAAGGCCCGGCATCGCGATCCCATAGTGATCGAACGCGTGACGGATCGAGCGCACGACGAGGTTGGTCTCATCGGTCGGCACCTCGCCCGCTCCGACGCCGTGCACGTCGACGGTCACACCCGACGCCGTCGCCGTGACGTGCAGTTCGTCGTACAGCGCGAGCGCGAGACCGAGCGTGTCGAACCCCGGCCCGAGGTTCGCCGAGGTCGCGGGAACCCGCACCGTGACGGAGCGCCCGACGAGATCGGTCATGCGCGCACCAGCCCGAGCACGTCGGCGACCGCGGCCGGATCGACCGGCACCACGGTCGGCTTCACGTCGGAGCCGTCGGGGGTGCGCAGGGCCCACTGCGGGTCCTTGAGGCCGTGGCCGGTGACGGTGAGCACGACGGTCGCATCCTTCGGGATCTCCCCCGCCTCGGCGCGCTCGAGGAGCCCGGCGACGCTGATCGCGGAGGCGGGCTCGACGAAGATGCCGACCTCACCGGAGAGGATCTTCTGAGCCTCGAGGATCTTCTCGTCGGTGATCGAACCGAAGTAGCCGTTGCTGTCGGCGTGCGCGGCGATCGCGAGATCCCACGAGGCCGGGTTGCCGATGCGGATGGCGGACGCGAGCGTCTCAGGATCCTTGACGACGTGACCGAGCACGAGCGGCGCCGAGCCGGCCGCCTGGAAGCCGAACATGCGCGGGAGCTTGGTCGCGGCGCCCACCGCGATCTCCTCGCGGTAGCCGCGGTGGTAGGCCGTGTAGTTGCCGGCGTTGCCGACGGGCACGATGTGGAAGTCGGGGGCGTCACCCAGTACCTCGACGACTTCGAAGGCCGCGGTCTTCTGGCCCTCGATGCGGTCGTTGTTGACCGAGTTGACGAGGTGCACCGGGTAGTGCTCGGCGAGCTCGCGCGCGATCTCGAGGCAGTCGTCGAAGTTGCCCTGCAGCTGGATGAGCTGACCGTTGTGCGCGATCGCCTGGCTGAGCTTGCCCATGGCGATCTTGCCCTCGGGAACGAGCACGGCGGCCGTGATGCCCGCGTAGGCCGCATAGGCGGCGGCGGACGCCGAGGTGTTGCCGGTGGAGGCGCAGATGATCGCCTTCGCGCCGTGCTCGACGGCCTTCGAGACCGCCATCGTCATGCCGCGGTCCTTGAACGAGCCCGTGGGGTTCATGCCCTCGAACTTGACCCAGACCTTCGCGCCGGTGCGGTGCGAGAGCGCGTCGGCCTTGATGAGCGGCGTGCCGCCCTCGCCGAGCGAGATGATGGGCGTCGCATCCGAGATGTCGAGGCGGTCGGCGTATTCGCGGAGCACTCCGCGCCACTGGTGGGCCACTGGTTACAGTCCTTCTACTCGCAGTACGGAATCGACGCTGGCGACGGCCGGACTGGCCGCGAGCGCGGTCACCGTGGCGGCGAGTGCTGACTCGAGCGCCTGATGGGTGACGATCACAAGGGTAGCGGTGGGACGCTGGGCATCTTCACCGTTGCGGATCGATTGCGACACCGCCTCGACCGAGACGCCGTGATCGCTGAACATCCCGGCGATCGTCGCGAGCACCCCCGGCTCGTCGACGACGGTGAGGGTGATCTGGTAGCGCGTCGTCACCGCGGAGAGCGGCAGCACGGGCAGGTCGGCGTGCGTGGACTCCGCGACGCCGGGGCCTCCCGCGACGTGGCGCCGCGCGGCCGACACGAGGTCGCCCAGCACGGCCGACGCCGTCTGCACTCCCCCCGCACCGGCACCGTAGAACATCAGGGAGCCGGCCGCCT
>CALRZA010000314.1:0-3144 GCA_943372535.1 Auritidibacter sp. Marseille-P8566 | reverse complement strand
CGCCCGCAGGTCATCGCGCGCGGCCTCCGGGGTGAGGCCGGAGCCCGCCGAGATGGCGCAGCCACCCAGGGCCAACAGCGGCGGAGCGATGGCGCTGAACGCGACGGCGATGATGCGCGTGCGCCAGATCGTCATCGACTCGTCCCTCGGTTCGCCCGCCGGTGTGCCCCGTTCGGGGGGCGTCGGCATCCGGACACAGTAGCACCCGTCAGCAAGCGGAATCTGACCCGAAATGCGGCGCCGGGCCTCACCCTCCGAAGGAGAGCACCCCCGTGGTCGAACTGCCCACGCCGTGGGTCACGAACTGTCCGCGATCGATCGCGACGAGCGCGAAGTTGCGCATCGACTCGGTGCCCGGCGAGAAGTACTCGTTGTGGCCGGTCGATGCGAGCAGCACCTCACGGGTGATCGCGTCGATTCCCCCACTCACGCCGAGCGGCTTGGCCCCGTAGCTGTCCGACCCGGGATCACTGCCGAAGTAGGCGCTGTTCGGGATCGGATCCCACGCGGCTTCACCGACGAAGACGTTGCCATCGCGCACGTTGAGGTCGGCGACCGAGGATGCGGAGCTGCCCGGCGACCCCACCATCGCAAGGGCGTCGATCTCGAAGTCATACTCCTGCAGCGCCATGAGCGCCGCGGTCGAACCGTAGGAGTGGGCGATCACGGTGATGTAGGGATCGTCATCCGCGCGGATCGCCTTGAGTCCAAGGATCGCACTGGCGAGTGTGTCGCGGCCCGCAGCGGCGTTCTCGATGCTGCCCACGTTCGTGAGGTTCGGGGTGTCGTAGCCGATCCACGCCACAGTCGCGACGGTGCTGTCGGGCTCTCCGAAGAGTTCGAGCCACGAGAGCTGCTCGTCATATAGGCGAGCCGCGGCATCCGCCCAGTCGCCCATCTGATTCTCGATCGTGAAGAACATGCCGGGCACGAGATAGCTGACGTAGTCGGCCTTGCGCATATCGCCGAGCACGATCGCCGCGCGGCCCTGACCGTCGACGTCGAGGCTGAGCAGGGTGCGGGCGGGCTGAGCCGAACGCGATCCGAGGGCATCGGAGATCGAGGTGAGCATGCGCAGCTGGGTCTTGGCGTTCTCCACGAGGGTGCGACCGGCGTCACTCGCGATCACGGCCTCGAGTTCGAGCATGGTCGACTCGAGCACCTGGCGGTTCGCGATGTCGCGTACCGGGAACGGAACGCCATCGAGACTGCCCACGAGCTCCGGGCTCGCCGAGCGCAGCGCGATGCGGCGATCGAGGTCGAGGTTCGACCACCACATCGCGACGTCCGATGCGGCCGGCGGATGCGCGAGCAGCGACTCGACGACGACCGGGTTGGCCTCGAGGAAGTCACCCAGGGTCGCGGCAGAGAGCAGCGAGAGCTGCTGGAGCAGCCGCGTGCCCTGCACGATCTGCTCGGGGTTGCTCCCGGCATCGGGCTGCGGGCCGATGAACGGGGTGGGCGGCGCGACCGGAACCGTCATCGGCGCGTCGGCGTCGGCTGACGTGAGGCGTGCTGCCGACAGGGGGGCGGAGAGCTGGATCTGCATCCGGCGCTCAAGGTCGAGCTCGGGGCTCTGCGACACGACTCGAGACTCGACGACCGAGTAGCGACTGATTTCGTGAACGCCAAAAGCCTCGGCGACCGGACTCAGGGCCACCGAGGTTGTCAGAACAGCTGTGACGTCAAACAGCAATTCGGGCCAATCCCCTCGGTCGCACGCCCGCGACCTGCCCTCCCCAGGACACGCTTGTGCACCCCCCATGCTAGGGGATAGAACGTGTGGTATGGGGGACAGATTTTTTCCGGGAGGTTAACTCTTTCGTCTGCCTGATCCGCGGAAACACGCGAGAAATGCCCATCCCTCAGATGGGGGGAGCAGACAAACCGCGCGGGGGACACGAAATCCGTCGTCTCGGGGCGTCCGGTATACCGGATCTATGAGTTCGCTGAACGGGGCGTGCAGGCTCACTGAGCACCAAGGCGGAGAACCGTGCAGGCTCGCTGAACGAGCAGGCGGTTGGGGGCAGCGGCGGGCGCACTCCGCAGGAGCCACTCACGCAGCGCCCTGCAGCGACGGGCGGCTAGTCGAGCGCTGCAGGCCCCTCCGCCAGCAGGATCGCGAGCTGGGCCGCGTCGATCACGCGCACCCCCAGCTCCTCCGCCTTCGTGAGCTTCGACCCGGCGCCCGGTCCGGCGGCGACGAAGTCGGTCTTCTTCGAGACACTCGACGCCGCCTTGCCCCCAGCCGCGATGATCGCCTCGACGGCGCCCTCGCGAGTGAAGCCCTCGAGCGATCCTGTCGCGACGACCGTGAGGCCCGCGAGCGGGCCATCCGCGGCCCCAGCCGCACCGGGGCCGGGGTGACCGGGCGTGGTGAACTGCACTCCGGCATCCCGCCACCGATCGACGATCTCGACGTGCCAGTCGACGGCGAACCAGTCGATGAGGGCATCCGCGATGATGCCGCCGACCCCGTCGACCGCGGCGAGCTCTTCGCGCGTGGCCGAGCGGATGGCATCCAGCGACCCGAAGTAGCCGGCGAGCGCCCGAGCGGCGACCGGACCGACATGCCGAATCGAGAACGAGACGAGGATGCGCCAGAGCTCCTTTGTCTTCGCCTTCTCGAGGTTCTCGATGAGCTGGATCGCCTGACTCGACGGCACCGACTCGGCGTCGCCGAAGAACGGGCCGGCCGCGTCGAAGGCGGGATCGGCGTCCTTGCCGGTCAGCCGCCGCTTGCGTCGGAAGGGGGTCTCGGTCTTCACCCGCAGCGTGACGCCGTCGCCGGTCGTGATCTCGGTGCCGGGCTCGTCGTCGCCGACCGGCTTCGGCAACCCGGTCTCGCTGTCGCGCACGACAACGGTGATCGGGAAGAGATCCTCGAGCGTCAGCGAGAAGAGCCCCGCCTCCGTGACGAGCGGAGGCGTCGACGGCACGAGCGGCTGCGTGAGCGCCGCCGCCGACACCTCGCCGAGTCCCTCGACGTCGAGGGCGCCGCGGCTGCCGACGTGCTCGACGCGTCCGCGCACCTGAGCGGGACAGCTGCGCGCATTCGGGCAGCGCAGGTCGACGTCGCCCTCCTTGGCGGGGGCGAGCGGGGTGTGGCATTCAGGGCAGAGCGTCGGCATCACGAAGGCGCGC
>CALRZA010000313.1:0-3158 GCA_943372535.1 Auritidibacter sp. Marseille-P8566 | reverse complement strand
CCGGAGAACGCCGACCTCTTCGCCGCCAACGCCGAGGACTTCGCCGCCGATCTCGAGTCCCTCGAGGGCACGCTCGATGCCCTGCACGAGCGCCTCGAAGGATCCTCCGTGCTGGTCACCGAGCCGGTCGCGCTCTACCTTCTCGCCGAGTCGGGCCTCGACAACGTCACGCCCGAGGCCTTCACCGAGGCGATCGAGGAGGGCGCCGACGTGCCCCCGACCGCGCTCAACGACGTGCTCTCGCTCATCGACTCGGGCGACATCGACCTTCTCGCCTACAACTCGCAGACGGCGTCGACCGAGACCGAGCGGGTGCGCGAGGCGGCCGAGGAGGCGGGCATCCCGATCGTCGAGTTCACCGAGACGCTGCCGGATGGGCAAGACTACGTCTCGTGGATGACGGCGAACCTCGAGGCGATCACGGCAGCGCTGCCCGCGTGACCTCGGCTCTGACGATCCGCGGGGCCTCCCTCGGCTTCTCGGGCCGAGTGCTCTGGCGCGACCTCGACCTCGACGTCGCCCCGGGCGAGTACCTGGCGGTGCTCGGGTCGAACGGCTCGGGCAAGACGAGCCTGATCCGCGCGATCCTCGGTCAGGTGCCTCTCGACTCCGGCGAGATCCGGGTCGGCGGTGACCTCGTCCATCGGGGAAACCGTCGTGTCGGCGTCATCCCGCAGCAGCGCCTCATCGCCGCGGGAACCGCCCTCCGCGGCCAAGACCTCGTGACCCTCGGGGTCGACGGTCACCGGTTCGGCCTTCCCATCACCTCGCGCGCCGACCGCGAGCGAGTGGATGCCCTGCTCGCCTCGGTCGGCGCGACCGGCTACGCCAACCGTCCCGTCGGCCAGCTCTCAGGCGGGGAGCAGCAGCGACTGCGCGTGGCACAGGCCTTGGCCGACGACCCCATGCTGCTGCTGTGCGACGAGCCGCTCTCGAGCTTGGACCTTGCTCACCAGCAGGGGGTCGCCGAGCTCATCGACGCCCGTCGACGTGAGCACGGCACCGCGATCGTCTTCGTGACCCACGACATCAACCCGATCCTCGGGATGGTCGACCGCATCCTGTACCTCGCCGAGGGACGGTTCACGGTCGGCACCCCGGACGAGGTTCTGCGAAGCGACGTGCTCAGTGCGCTCTACGGCGCGCCCGTCGAGGTGATCCGCAGCGGCGGTCGCATCTTCGTCGCCGGCGCGCCCGACTCTGTGCACCACGACGACGATCACGCGGCGGGCGCCGCATGATCGACGTCGCGACCTACCTCGAGCTGCTCGACCTCGTGAAGGCGAGCATCCTCGCGGCCGCCGTGCTCGGCATCGTCGGGGGACTGATCGGCGTCTTCGTCATGCAGCGCGACATGGCGTTCGCGGTTCACGGCATCAGCGAATTGTCGTTCGCCGGTGCTGCCGCGGCCCTTCTGCTCGGGGTCAACGTCGTGGCGGGGTCGATCGCCGGGTCGCTCGTCGCGGCGCTCATCATCGGTCTGCTCGGGGCTCGGGCGCGCGATCGCAACTCGATCATCGGCGTCCTGATGCCGTTCGGCCTCGGCCTCGGCATCCTGTTCCTGGCGCTCTACCCGGGTCGCTCCGGAAACAAATTCGGTCTGCTGACCGGTCAGATCGTGTCGGTCGACTTCGAGCAGCTCGGCCTGCTCGTGGCGATCAGCGTGCTCGTGCTCGCCGCGCTGCTGGTCATCTGGCGCCCCCTCACCTTCGACAGCCTCGACCCCGAGGTCGCCGCGGCGCGCGGCGTGCCGACCCGCACGCTCTCGCTCGTCTTCATGGTGCTGCTCGGCCTCATGGTCGCCGTCTCGGTGCAGGTCATCGGGGCCCTGCTCGTGCTCGCACTTCTCGTCACCCCGGCCGCGGCGGCCCTGCGATTGAGCGCCTCGCCGGTGATAGTGCCCGTGCTCAGCATGACGTTCGGGCTCGTCTCGGCCGTGGGCGGCATCCTGCTCGCGATCGGCGGCTCGCTGCCGATCAGCCCGTTCATCACGAGCATCTCGTTCGCGATCTACCTCGGCGCCCGCGCACTGGAGCTGGTTCGCCAGCGCCCGGCGCGGTCTCCGCGCCCGGAATAGGCTGGAGACGTGGTCACGAAGCGCAACACCTGGCAGCGCGAGGCCGTGCGATCAGCGCTCGGCACCTCCGAGGGATTCGTGAGCGCGCAGGCGTTGCACACCGCGCTGCGCGAGGGCGGGTCATCCATCGGTCTCGCGACGGTCTACCGGGCGCTCTCCGATCTCGCGACCGAGGGCGAGGCCGACTCGCTCGTGCAGGAGGGCGAGAGCCTGTACCGCGCCTGCACTCCTGGCAGCCATCACCATCACCTGATCTGCCGCACCTGCGGCCTGACGGTCGAGATCCAGGCGGATGCCGTGGAACAGTGGGCGCGCGCGGTCGCCGCTGAGAACGGCTTCAGCGACCCGCAGCACATCGTGGATGTGTTCGGGGTCTGCAGGAGTTGCTCAGCCTCGGCGTGACGCGTAAGCGAACGCCAGCGCCCCCAGCTTCGCGCGGGTGAGCGATCCGCCCTGCAGCACGTCGCGGATCGTGCGCAGCGCGAAGGCCGGCCCCTGCACGAGCATCGTCGTGATGACCGACTCCTCCCACGCCGCCAGCTCATCGCGGATCTTCTCCGGCGGACCGATGAGCGCGATCTCCTCGACGAGTTTCGTCGGCACCGCCGCGATCGCCTCGGCCTTCTTGCCGGCGAGATACAGCTCCTGGATGCGGTCGGCCGCGTCGGAGTAGCCGAGCCGGTCGATCACGTTGCGGTGGTAGTTTTCGCCCTTGGCCCCCATGCCTCCGACGTAGAGCGCGATGATCGGGCGCACCATGTCGGCGGCCGCCTCGACATCCGGATGCGGGATGACCGCGAGCTGCAGCGCGACCTCGAACTGCTCCCGCGGCGAGCGGTCGGGCGAACGCAGTGCGAAGCCCTCCTCGAGCTGGGCGCGGGCGGCGGCATCCGCTTTGGGGGAGAACAGGAACGGCAGCCATCCGTCGGCGATCTCGGCGGCGAGGGCGACGTTCTTGGGGCCTTCGGCCGCGAGGTAGATCGGCAGGTCGGCGCGCAGCGGATGCACGGTCGAGCGCAGCGGTTTGCCGAGGCCCATGCCATCCGCTCCCGGGTAGGGCAGCGGATAGTGCGGTCCGGCC
>CALRZA010000312.1:0-3164 GCA_943372535.1 Auritidibacter sp. Marseille-P8566 | reverse complement strand
CGCGGCTAAACTCAGTGCTTGTGCCTGAACCCACCCCTCTGACCGAGACGACGGTCGCCCTCGCCGCCGACGCCGCGCTGGCGGCGATCGCGGCGGCCGCGACCATGACCGAGCTGCGAGCCGCGCGCGCGACTCACGCGGGGGAGACCTCCCCGCTGGCTCAGTTCAACGCGAGCCTCAAGACGATCGCCCCCGAGGAGCGAGCCGCGGCCGGCAAGCTCGTCGGCCAGGCGCGCGCTCGCGTGACGCAGGCGGTCGAGAGCCGCGAGGCCGAGCTCGCCGTCGCAGAGGAGGCCGCCCGCCTCGCGAGTGAAGCGGTGGATGTCACGGCCGTCGCCACCCGCTGGCGCACCGGCGCCCGGCATCCACTCGGTCTGCTCATGGAGCACATGGCCGACGTCTTCCTCGCCATGGGCTGGGAGGTGGCCGAAGGTCCCGAGCTCGAGAACGAGTGGTTCAACTTCGACTCGCTCAACATGAACGAAGACCACCCGGCTCGCAGCGAGCAGGACACCTTCTTCATCGAGCCCGTGGAGAGCCACCTGGTGCTGCGCACCCAGACGAGCCCCGTGCAGATCCGCTCGCTGCTCGACCGGCCGTTGCCGGTCTACGTCGTCTCGCCGGGCAAGGTGTTCCGCAAGGACGAGCTCGACGCGACCCACACCCCGGTCTTCCACCAGATCGAGGGCATCGCGATCGACAAGGGCCTCACGATGGCGCACCTGCGCGGCACGCTTGAGCACCTCGCGCGGGCGATGTTCGGCGAGGGCGCGCAGATCCGCCTGCGCCCCAACTACTTCCCGTTCACCGAGCCGAGCGCCGAGATGGACGTCTGGCAGCCGAACGCCAAGGGTGGCGCGCGCTGGGTGGAGTGGGGCGGCTGCGGCATGGTGAACCGCAACGTGCTCAAGGCCGCGGGCATCGACCCCGACGAGTACCAGGGCTTCGCCTTCGGCATGGGCATCGAGCGCACCCTGCAGTTCCGCAACGACATGAACGACATGCGCGACATGGTCGAGGGCGACATCCGCTTCTCCCAGCAGTTCGGAATGGTGGTCTGATGCGCGTCCCGATCAGCTGGCTGCGCGAGTTCGTCGACGTGCCTCTCGACGTCACTCACGAGCAGGTTCATGCCGCCCTCGTCAAGGTGGGCTTCGAAGAGGAGGACGTGCACACGTTCGACCTCACCGGCCCGGTCGTCGTCGGCCAGATCCTCGAGTTCACGCCGGAGCCGCAGGCCAACGGCAAGACGATCAACTGGTGCCAGGTGGATGTCGGCGACGGCTCCCCGCGCGGCATCGTCTGCGGCGCCCACAACTTCGTCGTGGGCGACAAGGTCGTCGTGTCGCTGCCCGGTGCCGTGCTGCCCGGCCCGTTCCCGATCTCGGCGCGCAAGACCTACGGCCACGTCTCCGACGGCATGATCGCCTCGGCGCGCGAGCTCGGCCTCGGCGAGGAGCACGACGGCATCCTGCGGCTCGCGAGCCTCGGGCTCGACCCCGAGCTCGGAACCGACGCGATCGCCCTGCTCGGCCTCGACGACTTCGCGGTCGATGTCAACGTCACGCCCGACCGCGGCTACGCCTTCTCGATCCGGGGCATCGCGCGTGAGTACGCGAGCTCGACCGGCGCCGTCTTCCACGACCCCGCCGACCGGGTGACCTTGCCGGCGAGCGAGCCCAGCGGCTTCTCGGTGACGGTGGATGACGCGGCCCCGATCCACGGGCGCGTCGGCAGCTCCGTGTTCACCACGCGCGTCGTGCGCGGGGTGGACCCGACCCGACCGACCCCCGCGTGGATGGTCGCGCGGTTGACCCTCGCGGGCATCCGCTCGATCTCGCTCGCGGTCGACGTCACGAACTACGTCATGCTCGAGCTCGGCCAGCCGACGCACGCCTACGACCTCGACAAGCTCACGGGCGGCATCGTCGTGCGCCGGGCCGCGCCGGGGGAGACGATCACGACCCTCGACGACAAGGTGCGCACCCTCGATCCCGAAGACCTGCTCATCACCGACGGGTCCGGCCCGATCGGTCTCGCCGGGGTCATGGGCGGGGCGACCACCGAGATCGACTCGACCTCGACCAACGTGCTCGTCGAGGCCGCGAACTTCGATCCCGTCTCGATCGCGCGCACCTCACGCCGGCACAAGCTGCCGAGCGAAGCGAGTCGACGGTTCGAGCGCGGCGTCGATCCGCGCATCGCCGCGATCGCGAACGCGCGCGTCGTCGAGCTGCTCGTCGAGCTGGGCGGCGGCACCGCCGACCCTCTCGGCTCGGTGCTCGACACCTCTGCCGCCCCCTCGGCGATCGACCTGCCCGAGGGCTTCGTCGCCGGACTCATCGGGGTCGACTTCTCCGCGGACGAGATCACCTCTTCGCTCGAGTCGATCGGCGCGACCGTCGCGGCGACGGGTCAGGGCTGGAGCGTCACGCCTCCGACCTGGCGGCCCGACCTGACCGACGCCCCGACCCTCGCCGAGGAGGTCGCCCGCACGGTCGGCTACGACCGCATCCCGTCGGTGCTGCCGGTCGCCCCGCCCGGGCGGGGCCTCAGCCGGGCCCAGCGCCTCCGCCGCCTCACTGCGGCGTCGCTCGCGTCCGCCGGGCTCACCGAGGTGCTCTCGTACCCGTTCCTCGCTCAGCAGAGCAACGACATGTTCGGCTCCGCGACCCCCGGGGTCGTTCCCGCGATGAAGATCGCGAACCCGCTCGACGCCGAAGCGGCGTGGATGCGCACGTCGCTGCTGCCCGGTCTCATCGCGATCGCGCGCCGTAACCTCTCGCGCGGCCTGACGGATCTCGCGTTGTACGAGGTCGGCACGGTCGTGGTGCCCGAGCCCGGGGTCGACTACGGAAGCGGTCCGCTACCGGTCGGCGATGTGCGACCGTCCGACGAGGTGCTCGCCGCGCTCCGAGCGAGCATCCCGCCGCAGCCGTGGCACGTCGGGGCGATCTTCGTCGGGGATGCCGTGCCCAAGCAGCCGGGTCAGCCGGCTCTGCCCCACGGCCTCGGTGACGCGCTCGGAGCAGCCCGGCACCTCGCGGCCGTGCTCGCCGTTCCGCTCACCGTCGTGACGGGACAGCACCAGGCCCTCCACCCCGGACGCACCGCCGAACTGCGCGTCGGTGGCCGTCTCGTCGGCTACGCGGGCGAGCTCCTGC
>CALRZA010000311.1:0-3167 GCA_943372535.1 Auritidibacter sp. Marseille-P8566 | reverse complement strand
CGGCTGGTTCGACACTCTGGAGCGTGAGGCGTGAAGCCGCAGCGCATCGAGCCGGGACCGGGCCAGGAGTCCGTCTGGGACTACCCGCGGCCGCCCCGCGTCGAGCGAACCACGGAACGGGTCGTCATCCGTCTCGGCGGCGAGGTGATCGTCGACACCCGGGATGCCGTGCGCGTTCTCGAGACCAGCCACCCGCCCGCCTACTATCTGCCGCGCTCGGCCTTCGCGGAGGGAGCCCTCGAGCTCGCCCCCGGCAGCAGCATGTGCGAGTACAAGGGCGCGGCCAAGTACCTCAGCATCCGCTCGGGCGACACCGTCGCCGAAGGGGCCGGCTGGTACTACCCGTCGCCGTTCCCCGGATTCGGTGAGCTGGCCGAGCGGGTGAGCCTGTACCCGGCCCTCATGGACTCGGTCGAGGTCGACGGGGAGCGCGTGACCCCTCAGGCGGGCGGCTTCTACGGCGGCTGGATCACGTCCCGCGTGGTGGGTCCGTTCAAGGGCGAACCGGGCACGCTCGGCTGGTAGCGTCGCGACATGATCGCTGCCGCTCTGCCCCGACTCACGCCCGCCGCTGCCGGGATCGATCCTGCGGGGATCGCCGCGTTCATCGACGGACTCGATCGGCTCGACTCGACTCACAGCGTCATGCTCCTGCGGCACGGTGCCGTCGTCGCCGAGGCCTGGTGGGCTCCGTACTCGGCCGAGCGTCCGCATTCCCTGTTCTCGGTCAGCAAGTCGTTCACGTCGACCGCGGTCGGGTTCGCGATCTCCGAAGGCCTCCTCTCGCTCGAGAGCCGCGTCGTCGACCTGCTGCCCGACGACGCGCCAGCCGAGATCAGCCCCAACCTCGCGGCGATGCGCGTGCGCGACCTCTTGACGATGACGACCGGCCACGCCGCCGATACGGTCGAGGGCGTGCGCGGCAGCGGCTCCGACAACTGGGCGAGGGTCGTGCTGGCGATGCCGGTCGAGTTCGAACCCGGCACCCATTTCGTCTACGACACCGGCGCGACCTACCTCCTCTCGGCGATCCTGCACCGTCTCACCGGGATGCGCCTGCTCGACTATCTGAGGCCGCGCCTCTTCGAGCCCCTCGGCATCACCGGCGCGACCTGGGAGCAGTGCCCCCGCGGCATCGATGTCGGCGGATGGGGGCTCGCCATCACGACGGAGGAGATGGCCGTGTTCGGCCAGCTGCTGCTGCAGCACGGCGAGTGGAACGGGGTGCAGGTCGTTCCCCGCGAATGGCTCGAGGAAGCGACGGCACGGCAGGTGCCCAACGATGGCCGCGGCGAGGCCGCGGACTGGGAGCAGGGCTACGGGTACCAGTTCTGGCGGGCACGGCACGGGGCGTACCGGGGAGACGGTGCGTTCGGCCAGTACGTGCTCGTCATGGAGGACCAGGATGCCGTGCTCGTGACCACAGGCGGCATGGACCCGATGCACCAGGTGCTCGAACTCGCGTGGGAGCATCTGATCCCCGCGTTCGACCAGGATCCTGCCGAGGCGATCCTGCCGTCCGGACTGTCGTTGCCGACGCCCGCCGGCAGCGCCTCATCAGCCGCGGCCATGACGCTCGCTGCGCGCGAGTGGCGCACCGAGCAGCCCGGCATGCTCCAGTCGCTGGCGGTGCAGTGCCATCCCGACCGCATCGACCTGACGATCGGGGATGCCGCGGGTCAGCACCTCGTGGCGTGCGGGGTGGGGCGCTGGGTCGAGGGGCGCACGCTGCTCGGGTCGGGCATCCCGACCCCCATCGCCGCGAGTGCGGCCTGGGAGGGCGACGTGCTGCACGTGGTCGTGCAGTTCATCGAGACCCCGTTCGCTTACCGGTTCGCCGTGCAGCCCGACGCCGACGGCGTCGCCGTCGATGTGCGCGCGAACGTCTCGTTCGGCCCGACCGACCTCGGCCGCATCCTGCTTTCCTGATCATGGGCCTCGACGACCTCGACGCGATCGCAGCCCGGCTCGGTGAGCTGCCGTTGGCCGAGTTCACCGCGGCGCGCGACGCGCTCGCCAAGGAGGCGGATGACGCCGCACAGGCGATCGCGATCCGCTCGCTGCGCAAGCCCTCCCCCGCCGCGTGGCTCACGAATCTGCTGGTGCGGGAACGCCCCGCCGAGGTCGCGCAACTGCTCGCCCTCGGCGCCGACCTGCGCGAGGCGCAGCAGAATCTCGATGCGCGCGAGCTCGCCGCTCTGACGAAGGAGCGGCGCTCCCTCGTCACCGTGATCGCCGGGTTGGCCGGCGACCTCGCCCGCGAGCGCGGGGTGCGGGTCTCCCCCGCCGTCACCGAGGAGCTGGCTCAGACCCTGCTCGCCGCGCTCGCCGACCCGGCCGCGGCGGATGCCGTCGCCTCCGGGCGGCTCGTGCGCTCGCTCGCCGTGGTCGGCTTCGATGCCGTCGACCTGGAGGGCGCCATCGCGGGCACCTCCCCGTTGGCCACGCCCGCGCCGGTGGACGAACTCGCCGAGCGGCGCCGCGAGCGCGCCCGACGCGAACTCGCCGAGGCCGAGGGGGCGGCTGCCGAAGCGGCGGCCGCGCTGCGGGCGCTCGAGAAGCGCGTCACCGTGCAGTCACGACGACGCGAGCTGCTCGTCTCGGAGCTCGCCACCCACGAGCTGCGTGTGCGAGAGACCAAACGGGCCCTCGCCGAGGCCGACCGCGACGGGCGGCTGCTCGAATCCGAGCGGGCCACCCTCGAGACCGCGCTCGAGAACGCCGAGGAGGCGGCTCGCGCCGCACAGGATCGACTCGACCGCGCGTGATCCAATAGGGACATGGCCCGAACTCTGCCCACCCTCGCCCTGCCCGATCTCACCGGACGCCTCGCGGTCGTCACGGGAGCCAACAGCGGGTTGGGCTTCGGCATCGCGTCCCGGCTCGCGGAGGCGGGGGCCGAGGTGCTGCTCGCCGTGCGCAACCGCGCCAAGGGCGAGGAGGCCGTGGCGCGGCTGACGCAGGCGGTTCCGGGGGCTCGCGTGGGCATCCGCGATCTCGATCTCGCGTCGCTCGCGAGCGTGCGCGAGTGCGCCGCGGGTCTAGCAGCCGAGGGTCGCCCGATCGACCTCCTGGTGAACAACGCCGGCGTGATGGCGCCGCCGAAGCGCGAGGAGACGGTCGACGGCTTCGAACTGCAGGTGGGGACGAACTACCTCGGTCCGTTC
>CALRZA010000310.1:0-3187 GCA_943372535.1 Auritidibacter sp. Marseille-P8566 | reverse complement strand
CCACGCTGATGACGGCGACGACTCCGACGCCGTGCGAGACCACGATCGGGGCGAGCACGACGACCATCGCGCCCGTCGGCCCGGAGACCTGGATGTTCGACCCGCCGAACACTGCGGCGACGACCCCGGCGACGATCGCGGTGATGAGCCCGGCTTCGGCGCCGGCGCCGGACGTGACCCCGAACGCGAGGGCGAGCGGCAGCGCGACGATGCCGACCGTGATGCCGGCGAGGAGGTCGCCGCGCCACGTGCGACGCATCGGGCGATAGTCGGCCGCGCTCGGCAGGAGCGAGCGCAGACCGCGCAGCGCGTTCACAGCGCCGGCAGACGAGCGGAGGAGTCGAGCTGGGCCCGGTTGAGCTCGAGCATGCCGACGAGCAGACCTCGGGCCACCCGCAGCAGTTCGGCGACCTCGGGCTGGGCGAGGCGGTAGAAGACCGCGCTGCCGCGTCGGTCAGAGGTGACGAGCCCGTGCCGCCTCAGCACCGCGAGGTGCTGCGAGAGGTGAGAGGCCTCGAGTCCGGTGTCGTCGAGCAGCTCGCCGACCGCGACGGCGTCGACGGCCCCCGACAGCACCTCGAGGATGCGCACCCGCACGGGATGCGCGAGCCCTTTGAAGAGGTTCGCCTTGATCTCGTAGAGCGGCTTGCCGAGCGCGAACGCTCCTGCTTGTTTCATAATTTCATCATACCGTCATGTCGACCGGCTCAGCCCGACAGCGCGATGAGCTTCTCCACGGTCGTGAGGTTGCGGGCGGTGCCGGCGACGCTCAGGCGCCGATGCAAGGCGTCGGCGTTGAGCTGGGGTTGTCCGGCGCCGGCGGCGTACCGCAGGTGCAGCTCGTCGCCGATGACCTGCCAGCGGTCATCCCCGGTCCGCAGCTCCTCGGCGGCCGTGATCGCCTCCGCCGTCGGCGCCGCGGTCAGGAACGACACGTACGAGAACTTCGGCTCGATGACGTCGAACGGATGCGCCTCGCGCGCCGCCCGCACCTGCTGCGGCGAGCGCGAGATCACGTCGCGCCGCCACCCGAAGCGGGCCTCGAGCGCCGACTCGACGGCACGGTCGAACGTCACGGGATCCCCGGCCACCGTGAGCACGACGTTGCCCGACGCGATGTAGGTCACGATGTCGGTCGCTCCCAATCCCCCGAGCACCTCGCGCAGGTCGGCCATCGGCAGCTTCGCGGTTCCCCCGACGTTGATCGCGCGGATCAGCAGCACTCGTCGCTCCATGGCACCAGTCTGCCGGTCCGCACTCGCCATCGGGCACCTTCAGCGGGCATTCACCCGGCATCCACACGGTTCACAGCAAGAGCACAGACAACGATCAGATAATGATTCACATGGCTGATGGACCCAAGATTCTGATCGTCGATGACGAGCCCAACATTCGCGACCTGCTCACCACGAGCCTGCGCTTCGCCGGCTTCGCCGTGCGTGCCGTCGGCAACGGAGCCCAGGCGATCTCCGCCGTTCTCGAGGAGGAGCCCGACCTCATAATCCTCGACGTCATGCTCCCCGACATGAACGGCTTCGGCGTGACCAAGCGCCTGCGCGCGTCGGGCTACACCGCCCCCATCCTCTTCCTCACCGCCAAGGACGACACCGAGGACAAGATCACCGGCCTCACTGTCGGCGGCGACGACTACGTCACCAAGCCGTTCTCGCTCGACGAGATCGTCGCCCGCATCAAGGCCATCCTGCGTCGCACGATGGTCGATGACGAGGAGGCGATCATCCGCGCCGGCGATCTCACCATGGATCAAGACACCCACGAGGTCACGATCGGCTCGACCCAGGTCGAACTGAGCCCGACCGAGTTCAAGCTCCTGCGCTACCTCATGCTCAACCCCAACCGCGTGCTCTCGAAGGCGCAGATCCTCGACCACGTCTGGGAGTACGACTTCAACGGCGACGCCGGCATCGTGGAGAGCTACATCTCCTACCTGCGGCGCAAGCTCGACCAGTACACCGAGGAGCCGCTGATCCAGACCAAGCGCGGTTTCGGGTACATGCTCAAAGCATCCAAGGCTTAGCCTGTCGTGGTGGGCGGGATCACGCATTGGTGGAACCGCGTCTCCCTGCGCACAAAGGTCACGGGGGTCACGGTCCTGCTGCTGACGACGGGACTCGTGGTCGCGGGCGTCGGCACCATGGCCGTGCTGCGCAGCTATCTGCAGGATGAGGTGGATGCCAAGATCGTCGCGGCGAGCCTCAAGCTCAAGATCGAGCCCACGGGAACGGTCGACGACCCCCGCTGCGAGGTCGCCGATCTGCCGAACGACTACTACCTCGCAGTGCTCAACTACCGGGGCGAGCTGATCTGCAGCAACCGCTCGGCGGATGCCGCACGGCCGGTCGTCGACATGCTCGACCTCGGCACGGTGACCCGTCTCGAAGACGAGGTGACCGTCGCGAGCACCGAGGCCGGCGGGCAGTGGCGCGTCGGAGCGTACATCGCGACGAACAGCGAGGGCACCGGGTACTTCACGGTGATCATCGCCCTCGACCTGCGCGACACCACCGGCATCGTCGCGCGCTACGCCGCGATCTTCCTGTTCTTCGGCCTGACGGTCGTGATCGTGGGCGGAGCCCTGACCCGGCTTCTCGTCACATCGACGTTCTCCCCCCTGCGCGAAGTCGAGGCCACGGCCGCGCGCTTCGCCGACGGCGACTTCACCCAACGCCTCGGTGGCGCCACCCCCAACACCGAAGTCGGTCGGCTCAACCGCTCGCTCAACTCGATGCTCTCGCGCATCGACCGGGCCTTCGCCGACCGCGCCCGCACGATCGAGCAGATGCGGCGCTTCGTCGGCGACGCGAGCCACGAGCTGCGCACGCCGCTCGTCTCGGTGCGCGGCTACGCCGAGCTCTACCGCATGGGCGCCCTCACCAAGCCCGAGGATGTCGCGCAGGCGATGGAGCGCATCGAGAAGGAGGCGATCCGCATGGGCGAGCTCGTCGAAGACCTCCTCGAGCTCGCACGCCTCGACGAGGCCAAGCCCCTGCAGCTGACCGAGGTCGACCTCGTGCCGCTGGCCACCGACGCCGCCCTCGACGCCATGGCCTCCTCCCCGGGGCGCGTCGTCAGTGTCGTCGGCACGGATGCCCCGATCGATGTCACCCTCGACACCGTGCCGCTCGAACTCGAGCCCCCGACGCCGCCGGCCGGGTCGCCCCGCGCC
>CALRZA010000309.1:0-3191 GCA_943372535.1 Auritidibacter sp. Marseille-P8566 | reverse complement strand
AGCTGGAAGAGCAGGGAGACGACCACCGGGATGAGCAGCCGCGCACGCGCCGACATCCGCGGCTGCGGGGGACGCTGGTGATCCCAATCCATCGCCCACGGACCATGCCAGTTGCGGCCGTGGGACTGAGCCGACCACTCGCGCCACGCCGAGGCGGAGCGACCGGGGTGGGGCATAGGTCGATGCTAGTGGCGCGGCCCAGCGCCGTCATCGGCGCGGGAGCGTCACCCGGCGTACTCCCGTGGGAGTACGTGTGGGGCGGTCGCGAGCCACGCGAAACGCAAAAGACCCGGATCGTGGAGGATCCGGGCCTTAGCTCCCCGACTTGGACTCGAACCAAGAACCTATCGGTTAACAGCCGATTGCTCTGCCAATTGAGCTATCGAGGATTGCGTTTTCAGCGTGTCCACATTACCAAAGGATGAGCCCGCGCCCAACCACGCCGCGCGGCGCTCAGATCGCGGCGAGAAGGTGGGTCGGAGACGGCACGGGCGTGGGGTCCGCGATCAGTTTCGGGATGCCGTCGGCCCCGATCCGCATGGTCACGACCGTGCTCGACTGCTCGTTCGCGATGTGCACGAGGTCGCCGTCGACCGCGTGCGACCGAGGCCAGGCCCCCTCGGTGGAGACGGCCCCGACGGCCTCGAGAGTACGTCCGTCGTCGCTCGCGCGCAGCACCGCCAGCAGGTTCGACCCGCGGATGCCGGCGAAGACCGTGCGACCGCCGTGGGCGTACCCGATCGCCGACGCCTGATCGCCGACCACCGAGCCGGGAAGCTCCACGGAGCTGATGATGTCGAGGGCCGAACCGGTCCACTCGAGCACGGTCAGGGTGCGCCCATGCTCCCCGAGCACGTGGAGCATGCCGGACGGATGGCGGGCGATGTCGCGCGGCCCGGTCCCCGGCGGCAGGGCGAGCGACGCCGTGCGCACCAGACGGGTGGGCTCGATGGTGTGGACGTGGATGCGGTCGGCGCCGAGATCCGCGCTGAGCAGGGTGCGGGCATCCACCCGGAACACCGCGTGCGCGTGCGGGCCCGTCTGCTCGGCGTGCGGACCCGACCCCTCGCCCGGGATCACCTGGGTGAGCTCGGCAGGCACGCCGTCGGTGAGGGTGATGAGGCCGACCGGGCCGTCCTCGTAGTTCGCGACCGCGATGGTGTCGTCGACGAGCGCGAGGTGGCAGGGCCAGGTGCCGCCGCTGCTGACTCCGCCGAGGGCGGTGAGAGCGAGACCGTCGCGACGGAACGCCTCGACCCGCCCGGCGCCCTCGAGGGCGGCGTAGACGATGCCGTCGCGCTCGACCAGCCAGGTCGGAGACTCGACGCGCGCGGCGAGGTGCGACCACTCGAGGGAGCCGTTCTCGCGCGGCACCAGCACGCCGATGCCCTCGGCCGTGCCCTCCATGTCGGGCGTGTACGCCCCGACCCACCAGGCCGACGCCGTCATGCCCGAACCGGAGTGTGGTCGAGCGAGCGGGCGAGGCCCGTGACGTAGGGGTGGCTCGGGTTGGCCAGCACCGTCTCGAGGTCGCCGTAGCCGACGACGATGCCGCGGTGCATGACCGCGACCCGGTCACTGACCCTCTTGACCTCGCCGAGGTCGGCGGTGACGATGAGCGCCGAGAACGAGTGCTGCCGCTGCAGGTCGACGATCGTGTCGAGGATCGCCCCGCGCACCATGACGTCGATGCCGGCGGTCGGGTCGTCGGCGACGAGCAACTGCGGACTCAGCACGAGCGCCTTCGCGATCGCGACCCGCTGGCGCTGGCCCTTGCTCAGCTCGTGGGGGTACTTGTTCATGGCGCTCAGCGGCAGCCGCACCGCGTCGATGAGCGTGGCGACGGCCTGACCGGCTTCGTCCTGGTCGAAGTTGCGGTCCCGGGAGAAGATCGGCTCCGCGACGTTCTCGCCGACCGTGAGCCGCGGCTCGAGGTAGTCGCCGGCCTCCTGGCGGAGATAGCCGACACCGATCCGCAGGCGATCACGACGGCGACGCGAGATGCCCCGCACGGTGGTGTCGAGAACCGACAGCGAGCCCCCGCTGATGATCGGCGATTCGACGTGCGACAGATCGGCCTCGAGCGCGATGGCCTTGGCGAGGGTGCTCTTGCCCGACCCGGTCTCGCCGACGACGGCGAGGATCTCGTTCGGCGCCACCTCGAGACTCAGCCCGTTGACGGCCGTCGAACGCGTGTCGGGGTTGTCAGACGGATAGCGCAGCGAGAGATCGCGCGCGACGACAACGGACTCGGTCATGCGAAGGCCCTCATGCCTCTCACCCTAGCGAACCGCTCCGAGCCTTCGGCGGAGGGTCACTCGGCGCGCAGTGCGCGGCGATCGGCCTCCAGGGCCACGAGCTCGCGCTGCACCTCGGCGTAGCGAGCCGGATCGGCGGCGGAGTCGAGGCGCTGCATCGTGCCGAGTAGGTCGCGCTTGCGCCGCAGCAGGTCGCGGTCGACCAAGGCGGTCACGACGCCGGTGCAGTAGCTGCCGAGCAGCTCCTCGCGCTCCGGGATCGGGGCGACGCCGAGCTGCTGCACGAGGGTCGCGAAGGGGGCCGGGACCTCTGCAGCGACGCGACCGAGCCAGTCGCCCGACGCGACATGGTCGAGGCTCGTGGCGACGGCATCCCGCACGACTGCCAGGGTGTTGTCGACGAACGCGACCTGACCGGCGCGGGCGATGAGGTCGCGGCCGACGCGATCCGGGTACTGCAGCATCGCCATGAGGGCATCGCGTTCGAGGCGGGTCGCGGGATCGGTCGCGAGGCGCATGAGGTCGGGGGCGTGCTGTTCGGGCGGTTGCTCGGCGGGAGGTCTCGACACGCTCGACCCGCTGTCACGGCTCGCCCCGCCGTCCCGCGTCGACGGATCCGTGCCCGAGCGACGCTTCGCCGCCTCCACCGCCCGGCTCACCTCGTTCGGCTCCATGCCGAGCCAGCCCGCGAGGTTGCGCACGTAGCCGATGCTCAGGGCCTGATCGCGGATGCCGGCGACCACTGGCGCGGCGGCCCGGAGAGCAGCCACGCGGCCCTCCACGGTCTCCAGATCGTGAGCGTCGAGCTCGCGACGCACCTTGAATTCGAACATGGGCTTGCGGGTGCGGATGAGCCGCCTCACGGCGTCATCGCCGCGGTTGAGGCGCAGGTCGCACGGGTCGAGCCCATCGGGGGCGACGGCCACGAAGGTC
>CALRZA010000308.1:0-3206 GCA_943372535.1 Auritidibacter sp. Marseille-P8566 | reverse complement strand
CCCACGCTGCCCACGCAGAGCGTCGTCATGATCACGGCGTCGGGCACGATCGGGGCGATGTTCGGCACCCCGGTCGCCGCGGCCCTGCTTCTCACCGGCCTGCTCGCCGCCGCGAGTGTGGGCGGCACTTTGTGGGACCGGCTGTTTCTACCGTTGACGGCAGCGGCATCCGGATCGATGACGGTGCTGTTGCTCGGCGGGCCGACGCTCACCCTGACCCTGCCGCCCTACACGCCGCAGGCGCTCGACCTGGCCACCGGCACCCTCGTTGCGCTCGTCGCGGCCGGGCTGGCGGCGGTCGCGGTCGTCGTCTTCCCGTGGATGCATGCGATATTCCGTCGGCTGAAGCACCCGGCGATCTACGTCACCCTGGGCGGAGTGCTGCTCGGTCTGTTGGGGGTTCTCGGCGGCCCTGTCACCCTCTTCAAGGGGCTGCACCAGATGGCGGAGCTGCTCCGTGAACGCGGTGAGCTGACGAGCGGCGCGCTGATTCTGATCATCCTCGTCAAGATCGCCGCCCTCTTGGTCGCCGCGACCGCCGGCTTCCGGGGTGGCCGCATCTTCCCGGCGCTGTTCATCGGGGTCGCGATCGGGCTTCTCGCGAGCGTTCTGCTGCCGGTCATCCCGGTCGGTCTGGCGATCGCAACCGGAGTTCTCGGCTTCGTGCTCGTCGTGAGTCGGGATGGCTGGCTCGCACTGTTCCTCGCCGTTGCGGTGTCAGGCGACATCGCCACGCTGCCGGTGCTGTGCGTGATCGTGTTACCGACGTGGCTGCTCGCCCGCGGGGTGCCGGAGATGATCGTGCACGCCCGGGAGGACCCCGAGGTCGCTACTCGTTGAGGTTCTTGCGTGACGCCATGGCGCGCTCGGCCTCGCGCTTGTCCTGACGCTCGCGCAGGGTCTGCCGCTTGTCGTACTCGCGCTTGCCCTTCGCGACGGCGAGCTCGACCTTCGCGTTGCCGTCGCTGAAGTAGATCGACAGCGGCACGAGGGTGTAGCCGCCCTCTTTGACCTTGTTGTGGATCTTGAGGATCTGCGCCTTGTGCAGCAGCATCTTGCGCTTGCGGCGCGGCGGGTGGTTGGTCCACGAGCCCTGGGTGATCTCGGGGATGTGCACGGCGTCGAGCCAGGCTTCGCCGCCCTCGATGAAGCCGTAGCCGTCGACGAGGCTCGCGCGACCGGCGCGCAGCGACTTCACCTCGGTGCCGGTGAGCACGAGGCCGGCCTCGTAGGTGTCCTCGATCGTGTAGTCGTGGCGCGCTTTGCGGTTCGACGCGACGACCTTCTGGCCCTTCTCTCTGGGCATGTGCTCACCTCCTGCGGTGCTGTTGACGGGGTGCGCGGTTCAGCGCAGCCCATCAGCATAACGCAGTGGGGCCGAATCAGACCTTGAGATAGCGGCTGATCGCCACGCCCGCGGATGCCGCGGCGAGCGCCGCTCCCACCACGATGAGCACCGGAACGACGAGCAGCGCGTCGCTCAGGCCCACGAGAGTGGTGGTCGCTTGCAGGGTCGTCTGCAGATAGCCCTGCACGAAGAACTGGACGATCGCCACGACCGCGCCGCCCGCGAGCACCGAGCCGATGACCGCCGCGAAGACGCCTTCGAGGATGAACGGAGTCTGGATGAACCGGTTCGACGCTCCAACAAGCCTCATGATGCCGAGCTCTCGCCGCCGCGAGAACGCACTGAGCCGGATCGTCGTCGCGATGAGCAGCACCGCCGCGACGAGCATGAGCGCCGCGATGCCGATCGCCGTGTAGCTGGCGGCGTTGAGCACCGCGAAGATCTGGTCGAGGTAGCCGCGCTGGTCTTCGACGTTCTGCACGCCGGCCTGACCGGAGAGGCTCTCGATGAGGATGTCGGCATCCGACGGATCGACGAGGTTCACCCGGAACGACTCGTTGAGCGTCTCGGGCGTCACGAACCCGGCGATGGGGCTGTCGGCGAACTGCTCCTGGAAGTTCGCGTAGGCCTGCTCGTGGGTCTCGAACTCGAACTTCTCGATGTAGGGGGCAAGGGTGTCGCTGGTCAGGCGCTCCTCGACGGCCGCGATCTGCGCGGCGGTGGCTTCGGCCTGCGTGCAGTTGCCGGTCGTGTCGACCTCGGTGCACAGGTAGATCGCGACCTGGGCCCGGTCGTACCAGTAGCCCTTCATCTGCCCGATCTGCATCTGCAGCAGGATCGCCGCGCCCACGAAGGTCAACGAGATGAAGGTGACGAGGATCACCGAGATGACCATCGAGACGTTACGGCGCAGGCCGTTGGCCACCTCGCCGAGAATCAGGCCGAGTCTCACGGAGCGACCTCCGTGGTCTCGCGCGAGAAGTTCTGCACGGGCACGGCCTGGGTCTGGTAGCCGCCCTGACGCTCGTCGCGCACGATCTGGCCCGACATGAGCTCGATGACGCGTCGCTTCATCTGGTCGACGATGCCGGCGTCGTGGGTGGCCATGAGCACCGTCGTGCCGCCGAGGCTGATGCGCTCGAGGAGGGTCATGATGCCGGCCGAGGTGGCGGGGTCGAGGTTTCCGGTCGGCTCGTCGGCGAGCAGGATGGCGGGCTTGTTCACGACGGCTCGCGCGATCGCGACGCGTTGCTGCTCACCACCGGAGAGTTCGTGGGGGTAGCGGTTCGCCTTGCCGGCGAGACCGACCATCTTGAGGGCATCCGGAACCGCCTCCTGGATGAACCCGCGGCTCTTGCCGATGACCTGCAGCGTGAACGCGACGTTGTCGAAGACCGTCTTGTTGGGCAGCAGGCGGAAATCCTGGAACACGACGCCGAGGTTGCGGCGGAAGTAGGGAACCTTGCGGCTCGGCAGGGCGTTGAGATGCTGGCCGAGCACGTGGATCGCGCCCTTGGTGGGTACGTCCTCCTTGAGGATGAGGCGCAGGAAGCTCGACTTTCCCGAGCCGGACGCCCCGACGAGGAACACGAACTCGCCCTTGAGCACCTCGAGGCTGACGCCGTTGAGGGCCGGTCGCGCGGTGCCCGGGTAGGACTTGGTGACGGAATCGAAGCGAATCATGGCGCTGTCAGCCTAGGTTCGGGCCTGCGAGCGGCCCGGAGCGACACCCGTGGGGAGCGGATTCTCAGCTTTGGTGCGGCCGTTCGATCTTCTTGCGCAGATACTCGAGATCAGTCATTCGAGCGGCAAACTCGACGGGGCTCAGGTCGACGCCTCCGCCGTGAACGATTGAGTT
>CALRZA010000307.1:0-3209 GCA_943372535.1 Auritidibacter sp. Marseille-P8566 | reverse complement strand
GCCGAGCCCGGTCGGGAAGAACACGGCGCGCTGCCGGTAGGTCGACCCACCGGCCGGGTCGGCCTCGGCCGTCAGCTCCAGCCACGCCATGCCGGGCACCTTCATCTCGGCCCGGAGCCGCAGGAACCGGCCGCGCTCGAGCGCCTCGACGCGCCAGAAGTCGAGGGCCTCCCCCACGGCGAGCTTCTGCGGATGCCGTCGGCCGCGTCGCAGCCCCACTCCGCCCACGAGCTTGTCGGCCCAGCCGCGCAGCGCCCACGCGAGCGGGAACGAGTACCAGCCGTTCTGTCCGCCGATGCCCTCGATGACGCTCCACAACCTGTCGACCGGGGCGTCGGAGTGCTGCACACGATCATCGGTGTAGACGGTGTGACCCGACCACTCCGGGTCGCTCGGGATGAGGTTGCTGGGCGCTCCGGCGACCGTCGCGTTCTGCCAGCTCGTCTCCACCTCCCCGTCGGCGACCTTGGCGAGGGCGAGACGTACGGAGCGGCGGTAGCGGGTGAGGCCGCCCTCGGGGTCCGGGATCCACTGGGCGATGTCGTGCTCGCTCACGACGCAGTCGTACTGCAGGCTCGCGATGATCGGCACGGCGAGCTGGCGCGGGATCGGGGTCACGAGGTTCACCCACTGCGACGCGAGCCACGGCGTGAGCACGGGCAGCGACGCGATCGGTCGCTGGCGGAGCCCCGCCTCGAGCGCGTAGCCGTTCATGAGCTGGCCGTAGCGATAGACGTCGGGGCCGCCGATGTCGAAGGTGCGGTTGACCTCGGGCGGCAGCGTCGCGGCCTCGGTCAGGTAGTAGAGCACGTCACGCACGGCGATCGGCTGGATGAAGTTGCGCACCCACTTCGGCGCGGGCATGTAGGGCAGCACCTCGGTGAGGTGGCGGATCATCTCGAACGACGCCGAGCCCGAGCCGATCACGGTGCCGGCCTGGAGGGCGGCCGTCGGCACTCCGGAATCGATGAGGATCTGCCCGACCTCGGCTCGGCTGCGCAGGTGCGGGCTCAGCTCGCTGAGCGGCACATCGGGGTGCAGGCCGCCGAGGTAGACGATGCGCTTGACGCCCGCCGCCTTCGCCGCGCGCGCGACGTTGAGGGCCCCCTCGCGCTCGACCGCGCCGAAGTCGCCCTTGGCCGCCATGCCGTGCACGAGGAAGTAGAGCACTTCGATGCCCTCGACGGCCCGCTCGACGGAGGCGGCATCGCCGAGGTCGCCGACGACGATCTCGGCGTTCTCGGCCCACGGCACGTCGCGCAGCTTGCCGGCGTCGCGCACGAGAGCGCGCACCTCGTGCCCCGCGTCGATCAGGCGCGGGGCGAGACGCCCGCCGATGTAGCCGGTCGCTCCGGTGACGAGAATGCGCATGGGCTCAGCCTAGGCACCCCGGCTGGGAGCCCGACCGTGCCAGTTGCTCATCGCTGGAGCGCTCAGATCATCGACTTGGTGTGCCAGACCGTCTTCGTCTCGGTGAGGGCGACGATGCGCTCGAGCGACGGGGCCGGGATGCCGGACTCCGGCGGCAGCACGCGCGTGAGCGTGTCGGCCGCCATGATCTGCAGCTCCACCCAGTCGAGGTCGGCCGCCCCCGCGAGGTCGATCGCGTTGACGTCGGCGTGGCCCGCGAGCCACGGCCCCATCTCGGCGGGCGACCCGGTGAGGATGTTGACGACTCCCCCGGGCACGTCGCTCGTCGCGAGCACCTCGGCGAGGCTGATCGCGGTGAGCGGGGCAGCCTGGCTGGCGATCACGACGACGGTGTTGCCGCTGAGGATCGCCGGCGCGACGACACTGACGAGCCCGAGCAGCGATCCACCGGACTGCGGCGCGATGATCGCCACGACCCCGGTCGGCTCCGGCGTGGACAGGTTGAAGTACGGACCGCTGACGGGGTTGCCGTTGCCGGCGACCTGCACGTACTTGTCGGCCCAGCCCGCGTACCAGACCCAGGCGTCGATCGCCGTGTCGACCTGAGTGGTCGCGGCGGCCTTCGTGACGCTCTCGCTCGCGACGATCTCCTCGATGAACTGCTCACGACGACCCTCGAGCAGCTCCGCGATGCGGTAGAGCACCTGGCCTCGGTTGTAGGCCGTGGCGCCCGACCAGCCGGCGAGGGCGCTGCGGGCCGCGACCACGGCATCCCGGGCATCCTTGCGGCTGGCCAGGGCCGCGTTGGCGAGGAACGCGCCCTTCTTCGTGGTGACCTCGTAGGTTCGTCCGCTCTCGCTGCGCGGGAACTTGCCGCCGATGTAGAGCTTGTAGGTCTTGGGGACGGTGAGGCGGGTCATTTGCTGGCTCCCTTGCGAGTCGCGGTGGTCGGGGCGTTCCATCCCTGCGGGTTGAGGTACGCGGCCAGGCCGTGGCGGCCGCCCTCGCGGCCGTAGCCCGACTCCTTGTAGCCGCCGAAGGGGCTCGCGGGGTCGAAGCGGTTGAAGGTGTTGGCCCAGATCACGCCGGCGCGCAACTGGTCGGCCACCGCGAGCACGCGCGATCCCTTGTCGCTCCAGATGCCGGCCGAGAGGCCGTACGGCGTGTTGTTGGCCTTGGCGATCGCCTCGGCGGGAGTGCGGAAGGTGAGCACCGCGAGCACCGGTCCGAATATCTCGTCGCGCGCGATGCGACTCGACGTCGACACGTTGGTGAAGATCGTCGGCGGGAACCAGAACCCGTTCTCGGGGATGACGCACGGAGCGCTCCAGCGCTCGGCCCCCTCGGCCTCGCCGATGTCGCTCAGCTCACGCACGCGGTCGAGCTGCTCCTGCGAGTTGATCGCCCCGATGTCGGTGTTCTTGTCGAGGGGGTCACCGAGGCGCAGGGTCGACATGCGCGCCTTGAGCCGGTCGATGAACTCGTCGTGGATGTTCTCCTGGATCAGCAGACGCGACCCGGCGCAGCAGACGTGACCCTGGTTGAAGAAGATGCCGTTGATGACGCCCTCGATGGCCTGGTCGATCGGGGCGTCATCGAAGATGATGTTCGCCGCCTTGCCGCCGAGCTCGAGGGTGAGCTTCTTGCCGCTGCCCGCGATCGACTTGGCGATGCGCCGGCCCACCTCGGTGGAGCCGGTGAAGGCCACCTTGTTGACGTCGGGGTGGTCGACGAGCGCCTGCCCGGTGTCGCCCGCGCCCGTGATGATGTTCACGACGCCCGGGGGCAGGTCGGCCTGCTGAAGGATCTCGGCGAAGATCAACGCGCTGAGCGAGGTC
>CALRZA010000306.1:0-3224 GCA_943372535.1 Auritidibacter sp. Marseille-P8566 | reverse complement strand
GAGCTCCATCGGACTCGTGCTCGACCTGCCCAGCCGCGAGGTCTTCGCGCGCGGCGGACACGAGACCGAGGTCATCGGGCCGATCGAGACGCCGGGCATGCGCGAGGTGCACGCGGGCTACTGGGGCTGACGCCCCTCGGACCGCCGCTCCGGGCTCAGTGCGCGTGGTGCTCGGCCGCGGCTCGCAGCTGCGCGATCGCGTCGGCGCGATCGGGGGCGCGGAAGACCGCGGAGCCCGCGACGAAGGTGTCGGCCCCGGCATCCCGGGCGATCTCGATCGTGGTCGGGTCGATGCCGCCGTCGACTTGAAGCCAGACGTCGAGCCCGGAGGCCGCGACCGCGGCTCGCAGCGCCTGAAGCTTGGGCATCGTCTCGGGCATGAAGGACTGGCCGCCGAAGCCCGGCTCCACGGTCATGACGAGGATCTGGTCGAACTCGGGCAGCAGCTCCAGATAGGGGCGGATGTCGGTGCCCGGCTTCACCGCGATGCCCGCCCGGGCGCCGATCGCCCGCAATCGCCGGGCCAGAGCGACGGAGTCGCTCGCGGCCTCAGCGTGAAAGGTCACCGAGAAGGCGCCGAGCTCGGCGTAGGCCGGTGCCCACCGGTCGGGGTCGTCGATCATGAGGTGCACGTCGAGCGGGATCGGGGACACGTCCTGGATGCGACCGACCATCTGCGGGCCGAAGGTGAGGTTGGGCACGAAGTGGTTGTCCATGACATCCACGTGCACGAGGTCCGCCGTCGAGATCGAGGCGATGTCGCGCTCGAGGTTGACGAAGTCCGCCGCGAGGATGCTGGGGTTGATGCGCGCCATGATCCGAGACTAGTCAGCGCTGAGCGCTCAGGCCTTGCCGAGCAGCTGGATGAACATCGCGTCGGTGCCGTGCCGGTGCGGCCAGAGCTGCACGTGCATTGCCTCGGGCAGATCGAGGGGCTCGCTGACGATCGACTGGAGGACCGCGGGCGTGTCGAGGCGCTCGACCCCCGGCGACGTGCGCAGCACCGCGCCGACGACGGCCTTGGTCTCGGCGGCGTGCGGCGAGCACGTGACGTAGGCCAGCACTCCGCCGGGAGCGAGCGCGTCGAGGGCCGACGCGAGCAGGCGGGCCTGCAGGGCGCCGAGCCCGGCCACGTCGCTCGGCTGCTTGCGCCAGCGCGCCTCGGGGCGGCGCCGGAGCGCCCCGAGACCGGTGCACGGCGCGTCGAGCAGGATGCGATCGAAGGACTCGGGGTGGCGCTCGCCGATCGTCGTGCCGTCGGTCTCCCAGACCTCGGGCGCCGGATCGAAGACGGCGAGGGCCTTGCGCACCAGTTCGGCGCGCGCGGGGACGAGCTCGTTGGCGATGCGCGTCGCGCCCCCGGCCCGTGCCTCGGCCGCGAGCAGGGCCGACTTGCCGCCGGGGCCGGCGCAGAGGTCGAGCCACTTCTCCCCGGGAGTCACGGGCACGGCACGGCTGAGGGCGAGGGCGGCGAGCTGCGAGCCCTCGTCCTGCACGCGGGCTCGGCCGGCACGAACGGCGGGAAGGGCGAGGGGGTCGCCACCGTCGAGGATCGCCCCGACCGGCGAGAACGGCGCCCGGTGGGCATCGAGCTCGTCGACCGTCGACAGGCCCGGCAGGGCGGTCAGGGATACCCGCGGCGCGACGTTGTCGGCGATGAGCAGGGACTCCAGCTCGGCCTCCCGCCCCTCGGCGACGAGCACCTGACGGAAAGCCCGGGTCACCCACAGCGGATGCGAGTTCGCCACCGCGAGACGCTCCTCACCGGAGGCCACCGTGGCGAGCACGCGGTCTCGCCAGACGGCCGGGTCGGTGCGCGTGATCGTGCGCAGCACCCCGTTGACGAAGCCGACGGCGGAGCGCGACCCGACCGACTTCGCGAGCTCCACCGATTCGTCGACCGCCGCGTGGGTCGCCACGCGCATCGAGAGCAACTGATGGCAGGCGAGCCGCAGCACGTCGAGGATGCCCGGGTCGATCTGGTCCACACTGCGTGCCGCGGCCAGCGCGATCACCCGGTCGTAGTAGCCCTGCATCCGCAGGGTGCCGTAAGTCAACTCGGTCGCCAGCCCGGCATCCGCGGGCGAGAGCTTGGCACGCCCGAGGCGCACAGGCAGGAGGAGGTTGGCGTAGGCGTCCGACTCCCGCACGGCCATGATGACGTCGAGCGCGATGCGGCGCGCGGCCTGCGGCTGCGTCACGAGGTAACCGTGCCCGCGTCGACGGGCCGACCGCGCCACCAGGAGCCGGCATCCATCGCGGTGCGGCCGGCGGGATGCACGCGACGCAGTTCGAGCGGCTCGGTCGCCGTGCCGATGAGCACCGCCTTGCCGACGGACGCGAGGTGACCGGGCGCGAGCGGCGGCACCTCGCGCGCGATCGTCGCGTCGAGGATCTTCACTCGCGCGCCATCGATGGTCGTGAAGGCCCCTGGCTCGGGCGTCACGCCGCGCAGCCGGGCACTCACCTCGGCCGCCGGGCGGGTGAAGTCGAGTTCGCCATCGGCGAGGGTCAGCTTCGGGGCCAGGGTGACCTCCCCGACCTGCGGCTCCGGCGATGCGGACCCGTCGGCCAGCTCGTCGACGACGCGCGCGAGAAGCTCGGCCCCGCTTTCGGCGAGCACGCCGAGCAGGTGGCCTGCGGTCTGGTGGCGCCCGATGGGCTCGGTGATGCGGCCGAGCAGATCGCCGGCGTCGAGCTGCTCGACGAGCTGGAAGACCGTCGCCCCGGTGACCTCGTCGCCGGCGATGATCGCCCGCTGCACCGGCGCCGCACCGCGCCAGCGCGGCAGCAGAGAGAAGTGCAGGTTGATCCAGCCCAGCCGCGGCGTGCTCAGGAGCGGCTCGCGAATGAGGCCGCCGTAGGCGACGATCACGCCGAGATCGGGGGCGAGCTCCGTCACGGTCTCGGTCGGCTGCCCGGACAGCCGATTCGCGCGCAGGATCGGCAACCCGAGGGCCTGAGCCTCCTGCGCCACCTCGGTCGGGGTGAGGATGCCGCGTCGGCCCTGCGGCGAGTCCTCGCGAGTGATGACGGTCGCGATCTCGTGGCGGGACCGGGCGAGCGCCCGCAGGCTCGGAACGGCGGCGGCCGGGCTGCCGGCGAAGACGAGTCGTAGCGGGGTCACCCCTTGATTCTCCCGCGTGGCGCGATGCTCCGCTGACATCACCGCGCCACACTGGTCGCGATGTCAACCTGACCGCCGGTCTCGCACGTCGAGACGG
>CALRZA010000305.1:0-3242 GCA_943372535.1 Auritidibacter sp. Marseille-P8566 | reverse complement strand
TCGAGCACCACGACCTCGAGAAGGTCGTGCTCGCGCGCGACCTCGTCGGTGCGGTGCCGCCCGGAGTCGACCTGCGCCGCCCTCTCGACGCCCTGCACACCACCTACCCCGACACCTTCACGTTCGCGGTGGCCGGGCTCATTGGCGCGAGTCCCGAGACTCTCGTGCGCAGCTCGCGCGGGCAGCTCTCCGCCCGCGTGCTCGCCGGCAGCGCCAAGCCCGGGGCGACCGGACTGCTCGAGTCGGTGAAGAATCGCGACGAACACGACTTCGCGGTGCGCAGCGTTCTCGACGGACTCCGGCCGCACACGATCACGTTGAACGCGAGCGAGCCGTTCGTGCTCGCCCTGCCCAACCTCACGCACCTCGCCACGGACGTCACGGGCACGCTCTCCGACGCCTCGAGCGCGCTCGACCTCGTGGGGGCGCTGCACCCCACCGCGGCGGTCGCAGGCATCCCGACGGCGGCGGCCCTCGAGCTCATCGCCCGGTCCGAGGCGTTCGACCGCGGGCGCTACGCGGGCCCGGTGGGCTGGATCGACGGCAACGGCGACGGGGAGTGGGCGATCGCGCTCCGGTGCGCGCAGCTCGGCGACGGGCGGGTGACCGCCTATGCGGGTGCCGGCATCGTCGCGGCCTCCGACCCCGCCACGGAGCTCGCCGAGACCGACCTCAAGTTCGCGCCGATTCGCGCGTCGCTCTCCTAGGTCGCCGCGAGGCGGCGCTTCTGCTCCTCGACGTCGAAGTCGGCCGCGGGCCACTGCGGGTCGAGGCCGCGGAGGGCGTCGAGCAGCAGCGACTGCACGGCCCAGCGGGCGTACCACTTGCGATCGGCCGGGATCACGTACCACGGAGCCTCGGGGGTTGCCGTGCGATCGATCGCGATCTGGTAAGCCTCCTGGTAGGCGGGCCACCGCATCCGTTCATCGATGTCGCCGGGGTTGAACTTCCAGTGCTTGTCGGGGCGCTCGAGACGCTCCTGCAGGCGCGCCTTCTGCTCGTCGGACGAGATGTGGAGCATGACCTTGATGAGCGTCGTGCCGGAGGCGACGAGCTCGCGCTCGAACTCGGCGATGAGGCCGTAGCGCTCCTCGATGACCTCGGGCGTCGAGAAGCCGCGCACGCGGTGGATGAGCACGTCTTCGTAGTGCGACCGGTCGAAGACGCCGATGATGCCGGCCTGCGGCAGCTGGCGGCGAATCCGCCAGAGGAAGTCGTGGCTCTTCTCCTCGTCGGTCGGGGCCTTGAAGGCGTGGATGTGCACGCCCTGCGGGTCGATCCCCCCGACGACGTGACGGATGATGCCGCCCTTGCCCGCGGTGTCCATCGCCTGCAGCACGAGCAGCACGCTGCGGGTGCCGCCGAACTTCGACTCCGCGAAGAGCCGCTCCTGCAGCGCCGCGAGCTCCTCCTGATTGCTCGCGAGCTCCGCCTCCGCGGTCTCTCGATCGGGGGCTCCCGGGGTCGAGCGGGGGTCGACGGCCGAGAGGTCGAATCCGGCGGCAGCGTAGGTCAGCGTCTCCATGCTGGCAAGGGTACTCGGGGGTGTGTCGGGCGCGGTTAGTCTTATCGAATGCTCCCCACCGTGCTCATCCCCTGGCGCCCCCAGCCCTCCCGCGTGCCAGCGTTCGACACGGTCGTGGCGTGGTACCGCGGCGTGTTCGGTGACGTCGACATCCGCACGATCGATTCCGAGGATGAGGTGTTCAACCTCGCCCGCTGCCGCAACCTCGGCATCGCCCTCGTCGGCAACCCCGATCAGGTCGTCATCATCAACGACGCCGACACGATCCCCGAGCGGGATGCCCTGCTCGAGGCCGTGCACGGCGCCGCGACGAGCGGCCGCGTGCACCTGCCGTACGACGAGTACCGCTGGCTCGGGGCCGAGGGCACGGCCCAGCTGACGGCCGGCGCCGACCTCGACCGGGCGAGCTTCGAACTCGTGCACGGAGCATGTTCGGGTGTCTACGTCACGACCCCCGCGACCTGGTGGGCGCACGGCGGCCAGGACGAGTCGTTCCGCGGGTGGGGCTTCGAGGATGCCGCGTGGTACCTCGCCCACGAGACCCTGCTCGGCGAGGCGCCGCGCCGCCACTCGGGTCGGGTCTTCGCACTCCACCACGAGGCCGCAGCCCGCGAGGGCGAGCAGTACGAGGCGAACGCGCGCCTCATGGACGAGTACCGCGCCGCCGCCGGGGATGCCGATGCGATGCGTCAGCTCGTGGAGAGCGCCGCGAACGCCCGGGCACTGCCCGGCTTCTGAGCCAGCGACGCCGCGAGGGCGTCGAGGGGAGCCCGATCGAGGGCGAGCACCGACCGCAGGCCCGCGGTGAGCTCATCGGCTGTGGCAGCGTTGGGGTCGAGCGCGACCCCGAAGCCGTGCCGCTCAAGCGCCGCGGCGCCGGCGAACTGATCGGTCGAGAACGGCAGCACGAGCATCGGTACGCCAGCGGTCACGGCCTCGGTCACGCTGTTGTTGCCGCCATGGGTCACGGCCGCCGTGGCGCAGTCGAGCAGACGCACCTGCGGCAGGAACTCGCGCACCAGCCAGCCCTCGGGCACCGCTCCGACCTCGGCGCGGTCGGCGCTGCCGAGGGCGAGGGCGCCCCGGAGTCCCAGCGCCTCGAGCGCCCGCACGACCCGGGCGAGCACATCGCCGCGCACCGACAGGAAGCTGCCGAAGCTCACGTAGACGAACGGCTCGTCGCTCCCCGCAAGCCACTCCTCGACCTCGGGGTCACGAGGCACGGTGCGCACGGCCGAGCCGAGGAACGCACCCGACCGCTCCGGCGCAAGCTCGGCGGGGTAGTTGTAGAGCAGGGTGGGGCCGTGCTCCTCGAACGCGGTCGCCACGGGCGCGGCGGCCGGGTTGAGGGTCGTCAGCGCCGTGTTCCACTCATCAGTGAACCGGGCCGAGACCCGCTCGCACAGCTCGCGCAGCTCGGCGAGCGCCTGCGGCTCGGGGGCGAAGGCCGCGGGCCACGCGGGCGGGAAGCCGTACACCTCGCGCGGCTGGCCGGCGGTGGCACCCAGCGGGAGGGCGCTCGGATGCCCGAGCACGACATCCCCGTAGGCCAGCCCGGCCGAGTCGAGGGCCACGCGCGCGCTGAACGCGAGGTGGTCGACGAGGATCTGGTCGGGCCCGACGCTCTCGACGACCGCGAGCACCTCGCGGCCGACGCGCACGGGCTCCCACATGAGGTCGGTCAGGCGCGCTTCGGCCTGGAAGGCGAGGGTCTCCA
>CALRZA010000304.1:0-3244 GCA_943372535.1 Auritidibacter sp. Marseille-P8566 | reverse complement strand
CTCGGCGTCAGCCGCGAACCTCACCTCGAAGGTGCTGCCGTCGGCTGCTTGGTACGTGCTCTTCTTTCGCGGAGAGAACTCGACCCCCACTTCGCTCTGTAAGCTCTGGGTTCCGAGTCGCATTCCGCGCAAACTCCGGTCTGCCATTGTGTGGCCTCCTGTCTCGCGTCGTTCCACAAGTTATAGACCCCGTAGCTGGGCAAACCCTTCAGACCGACCGGGCCTCACAGGCAGTTCCCAGTCAATTCAGGGTTGGGGAGACGAGCCAGCCTGATCGGCGACGACGGCGAGGGCGAGATCGGCCCGGTCGGTGACGATCCCATCGACGCCCAAGGCGAGCAGTTCGCGCATGCGCTCCGGGTCGTTGATCGTCCAGACGTGCACCTCGACGCCGGCGGCGTGCAGCTGCGCGATCATCCGCGCGGTCGTGATCGTGAGGCCCAGCGCACGCTCGGGCACCTGCACGGCCACCAGACCGCGCAACGCAGCCCGAACCACGGGGGAGAGGCCGAGCTTGCCGGCGAACAGCGCGACGGCGAAGCGAGAGGCGGATGCCGAACTCACGACCCCCGGCAGCCCCGCGAGCGCCTTCCGCCGCCGGCTCTCGCTGAACGACGACACCAGCACCCGATCGCTCGCCCCCGCCGCCCGCACGGCCTCGATCGTCGGGGTGATCGCCGCGGCCGACTTGACGTCGATGTTGAAGCGGATCGCGGGAAACCGCTCCAGCGCCTCAGCGAGGGTGCAGAAGGTCTGCCCCTGGCCGAGGTCGACGGCGCGCAGCTCCTCCAGCGTCAACTCGCTGACGAGTCCCTGCCGCGCCGCGATCCTCGCCAGGTCGGGATCGTGGGCGACGATCGCGATGCCGTCGCGGCTCGCGTGCACGTCGGTCTCGATGTAGACGGCCCCGGCATCCACCGCCTTCTCGAAGGCGAGCAGGGTGTTCTCGGGCGCGGCCACGGCCAGCCCCCGGTGAGCGAACACCCGGGGGCGGGCCGGAGCGAGGTAGCTCGAGGCCACCTACTTCGCCGTGGGCGGCTTGCCGACGAATCCGGCGCTGATGCCCTTGAGGGCCTCGGTGAGTTCGGACGGGATGACCCAGAGCTTGTTCGACTCGCCCTCGGCGATCTTCGGCAGCATCTGCAGGTACTGGTACGCAAGCAGCGGAGCGTCGGGGTTGCCCTGGTGGATCGCCCCGAACACCGTCGTGATCGCCTGCGCCTCACCGTCGGCGCGCAGCACCGCCGCCTTGGCGTCACCCTCGGCGGAGAGGATGGCGGCCTGGCGCGCACCCTCGGCCTCGAGGATCGCGGCCTGCTTGGTGCCCTCGGCGGTGAGGATCTGCGCGCGGCGGTCACGCTCGGCGCGCATCTGCTTCTCCATCGAGTCCTGGATCGAGATGGGCGGGTCGATCGCCTTGAGCTCGACGCGGCCGACGCGGATGCCCCACTTGCCGGTCGACTCGTCGAGCACGACACGCAACTGGCCGTTGATGTTGTCGCGGGAGGTCAGCGCCTCTTCGAGGTTGAGGCCACCGACGACGTTGCGCAGCGTGGTCGTCGTGAGCTGCTCGACGGCCCCGAGGTAGTTGGCGATCTCGTAGGTGGCGGCCCGGGCATCCGTCACCTGGAAGAAGACGACCGTGTCGATCGAGACGACGAGGTTGTCTTCGGTGATGACCGGCTGGGGCGGGAACGAGACGACCTGCTCGCGCATGTCGACGAGCGGGCGCAGCCGGTCGATGAACGGCACGAGGATGTTGAGGCCGGGAGTGAGCGTCTTGTGGTACTTGCCGAGGCGCTCGACGATGCCGGCGTAGGCCTGCGGGATGATGCGGATGGAGCGGAACAGCACCACCAGCACGAAGATGGCGACGATCGCCAGCAGGATGACGACGAACACCTGCCCGATGAACGGACCGAACTCAAGCATGGTCTTTCCTTTCGTCGGCGGGATCGCCGGTGGTGGTCGGGAGAGCGGCGACTTCGGCGATGGCGCCGTCGATGCGGGTGACGATCGCCCGGTCGCCCTCGACGAAGACGGCATCCGGAGTCGTGGAGGAGAGTCGAGCGGTCCAGGTCTCGCCGTTGTCGAGCTTGACGACGCCCTGGCCCTCCGAGAAGTCGCGCATCACGCGCGCGCCCTGCCCGTAGAGGGCATCGATGTTGCTCTTGGTCGGATCGCCGCTCTTGTGCAGCTTGATCAGCAGCGCCGGCCGGATGAGGAAGAGGAAGAGCACCGACAGCAGCGCGGCGCCGAGGATCTGCGCCCACCAGGGCAGGCCGAGGAGGTTGGCGCCGAGACCGCCGATCAGGGTTCCCGCGGCGATCATCAGGAAGGTGAAGTCGAGGGTCAGCAGCTCGATCACGACGAAGAGGATGACGAGGGCCAGCCAGAGGATCCACAGGTACTGCACCAGGTCGACGTACATCGTCTCGGTCACTCCTCGGGTTGCCGCGCGGTTCTTCGACGCTACCACCGGGCAGCGGGGAGAGCGACCGCTAAAGTCGTAGCGTGACTTCTGAGAACAACCCCCTCGCCCCCGGCGCTCTCGCCGGCAAGCGTGCCCTGGTGACCGGCTCCTCCCGTGGGATCGGTGCCGACACCGTGACCTACTTCGCGGAGGCCGGCGCCCGCGTCGTGATCAACTTCCGCAACAAGGAGGCGCGGGCGCTCAAGCTCGTCGCCCAGCTCGAGGAGAAGGGCGCCGAGGCGATCGCCGTGGGCGCCGACCTCACCGATGCCGAGTCGGTCGCGGGTCTCGTGGATGCCGTGCGCTCGGCGTTCGGCGGGCTCGACATCCTCGTGCTCAACGCCTCCGGTGGCATGGAGAGCGGCATGGCCGAGGACTACGCGATGGTGCTCAACCGCGACTCGCAGGTGAACTTCCTCGCGGCCGTGCGCCCGCTGCTCGCCCCCGGGGCCCGCATCGTGTTCGTGACGAGCCACCAGGCCCACTTCATCAAGACGGTCGAGACGATGCCCGAGTACCTCCCGGTCGCGCTGAGCAAGCGCGCCGGTGAGGACGCCCTGCGCGAGCTGATTCCGGGCCTGACCGCCGACGGCATCGAGTTCGTCGTGGTGTCGGGCGACATGATCGAGGGCACCATCACGGCGACCCTCCTGCAGCGCGCGAATCCGGGCGCGATCGAGGCGCGCAAGGAGGCGGCGGGCCGCCTCTACAACGTGCAGGAGTTCGCCGCGGAGGTGGCCCTCGCCGCGGTCGAGCCGATCCCGGCCGACC
>CALRZA010000303.1:0-3259 GCA_943372535.1 Auritidibacter sp. Marseille-P8566 | reverse complement strand
CGATGAGATCGCGCAGGGTCGCGACGGGGGTCTGCTTCCAGTCCCCCTCGAAGCCCGTGACGGCCGGGAAGTCGGCGGGGTCGACGGAAGTGAAGCGCTGCGACCGAGTCTGGACGGGAACCGGACTGCCGTCAGGGTTCGTCCATCCCCCGTCGGTGTGCGCCGCGGCGCCGTGCTGATCGGTGGTGGGTGTTGCCATCGACATCTAGCCGACACTGCCTTCCATGCTCATCTCGATGAGCTTGTTGAGTTCGAGGGCGTACTCCATCGGGAGCTCCCGGGCGATCGGCTCGATGAACCCGCGCACGATCATGGCCATGGCCTCGTCTTCGGGCATTCCCCGCGACTGCAGGTAGAAGAGCTGCTCGGCGCTCACGCGCGACACCGTGGCCTCGTGACCGAGCTGCACGTCATCCACGCGGATGTCGATCGCCGGGTAGGTGTCGGAGCGCGAGATCGTGTCGACGAGCAGGGCATCGCAGCGCACGGTGTTGGCCGAGTGATGCGCCTTCTCATCGACGCGCACCTCGCCGCGGTAGCCGGCGCGTCCGCCGCCGCGCGCGATCGACTTCGAGACGATCGACGACGTCGTGTACGGCGCCATGTGGATCATCTTGGCGCCGGCGTCCTGGTGCTGACCCGGGCCCGCGAAGGCGACCGAGAGCGTCTCGCCCTTGGCGTGCTCGCCGACGAGGTAGATCGACGGGTACTTCATGGTGACCTTGGAGCCGATGTTGCCGTCGATCCACTCCATCGTCGCGCCCTCGTGAGCGATCGCCCGCTTGGTGACGAGGTTGTAGACGTTGTTCGACCAGTTCTGGATCGTCGTGTAGCGCACGCGAGCGTTCTTCTTGACGATGATCTCGACCACCGCGGAGTGCAGCGAGTCCGACTTGTAGATCGGAGCCGTGCAGCCCTCGATGTAGTGCACGTACGAGCCTTCGTCGGCGATGATCAGCGTGCGCTCGAACTGGCCCATGTTCTCGGTGTTGATGCGGAAGTAGGCCTGCAGCGGGATCTCGACGTGAACGCCCTTGGGCACGTAGACGAACGACCCGCCCGACCAGACCGCGGTGTTCAGAGCGGCGAACTTGTTGTCGCCGGCCGGAATGACCGTGCCGAAGTACTCCTCGAAGAACTCGGGGTGCTCGCGCAGCGCGGTGTCGGTGTCCATGAAGATGACACCCTGAGCCTCGAGCTCGGCGTTGATGGCGTGGTAGACGACCTCGGACTCGTACTGGGCCGCGACCCCCGCGACGAGACGCTGACGCTCGGCCTCGGGGATGCCGAGCTTCTCGTACGTGGTCTTGATGTCGTCGGGGAGGTCTTCCCAGGTCTGCGCCTGCTGCTCGGTCGAGCGCACGAAGTACTTGATGTTGTCGAAGTCGATGCCCGACAGGTCGGCACCCCACGTCGGCATCGGCTTGCGACGGAATAGCTCGAGTCCCTTGAGGCGCAGCTTGAGCATCGACTCGGGCTCGTTCTTGAGCCGGGAGATGTCGGTGACGACCTCCTCGTTGACCCCGCGACGAGCGGAGGCACCGGCGGCGTCGGAGTCGGACCAGCCGAACTCGTACTGCCCCAGGCTGCCGAGCTCCGGACGATCGATCAGCACGTCTGACATCTGTTACCTCTTTCCTGCCGAGGCCAACCGAGGTGGTCGCAACGACATTCCCTGATACATCAGGCCAATGGCTTTCCAGTGGCAGCCACGCAGTGAAATGAGACCACGGGGGCGTGCTTAGACTGAAGCAGGACAATGGAGCGAGATGCTCCGATGTCTACGCTGACTCCCGGCTTGGACTGTGTTCTAAGAACCCGTTGATTCTACAGGGGGCGGCTGTCGAATAACAGGAGGTCCGGCTGTGAAGGCCGTCATCGCTCGACTCCCCCGCACCGTCGACGCCCGCGTGCGCGCGGCCGCGGTGGCCTCGCTCGTCACGCAGATCCTGATCGTGGGCACCGGTGGCGCGGTGCGTCTGACCGGATCCGGGCTCGGCTGCCCGACCTGGCCGAAGTGCACCGAGGACTCGTTCGTCAACACGCCCGAGATGGGCATCCACGGGGTCATCGAGTTCGGCAACCGCCTTCTCACGTTCCTGCTCGTGATCGTGGCGATCCTGATGTTCCTCTCGATCGTGCGGATGCGGCGCGAACGCCGCGATCTGTTCGTCCTGTCGATCGTTCTCGGCCTCGGCATCCCGGCGCAGGCCGTGATCGGCGGCATCTCGGTGCTGACCAATCTTGACCCCTATGTCGTCGGGCTGCACTTCGTGCTGTCGGCCGTTCTCGTCGTGCTCGCGACCGTGCTCGTCTGGCGCGTGTACCGGGGCCCGCGGGGAGCCCGCCTGCCACTTCCCGTCTGGCTCACCGCGGTCGTGCACGCCACGGCGGCCATCGTCGCGGTGACGATCCTCGTCGGCATCCTCACGACCGGATCCGGGCCGCACGCGGGCGACGGAGGGGCCGCGCGCAACGGATTGGACTCCGAGCTGCTGCAGCATCTGCACGCCTGGCCCGCCTACGCGACCGTGCTCGGCACCCTCGTGATCGTCGTGGCCGCGTGGCGTCTCGGCCAGCGCCGCCTCCGGCGATTCGCCCTGATCCTGCTCGGGATCGAGGCCGCCCAGGTGGCTGTCGGACTCGCCCAGGCCAACCTCGGCCTGCCGGAGATCCTCGTGGGCATCCACATGGTGCTCTCGGTCTGCCTCGCCGCCGCGATGACCGCGGTCGTGCTCAGCCTGCGCGAGTAGCGGCTGCGCGAGTAGCGACGGCGCGAGCAGAACGCTAGAAGGGCAGCAGCGGGTCGACACCCACCGCGACGAACACGAGCGTGAGGTACGTGATCGACGCGTGGAAGACGCGCATCGGGCGCACCTCGCCGTGTCGGATCGCGGTCGAGTATAAGCGGTGCGACTCGATGAGGAACCACGCCCCCGACGCGATCGCGACGACCGAGTAGACGATCCCCATGCCGGCGACCGGGATCAGCAGCAGCGAGCAGGTGACCGTCGCCCAGGCGTACAGGATGACCTGCAGACCGACCACGGTGCGCCCGCGCACGACGGCGAGCATGGGAACCCCGACCGACTGGTAGTCGGCGCGGTACTTCATCGACAGCGGCCAGTAGTGAGCGGGCGTCCAGAGGAAGACGACGGAGAACAGGATCACCGGGGCCCACGTCAGCGAGCCGGTGACGGCCGCCCAGCCGATGAGCACGGGCATGCACCCCGCGATGCCGCCCCAGACGATGTTCTGC
>CALRZA010000302.1:0-3261 GCA_943372535.1 Auritidibacter sp. Marseille-P8566 | reverse complement strand
GCGGGGTGCTCGCGAAGGACACCCACGGCTCGACCATCCGGCTCGCCCCGCCGATCGTCGTCGAAGCCGAGGAGCTCGACTGGGCCGTCGACCAGCTCGAGGCCGTGCTCGAGGAGCTGCGCGCCGCCTAGTCCCGATCAGCGCCGAAGACGTGGCGTGTCAGCGCCTGCACGTCGCGGTCAAGGTGCGTGAGCTTGATCTCGACGACCTCGAACTTGGCATCGATCTTGGTCTCGACCCGGCGGATCGAGGTGTCGATCGTGCGGTTCAGAAGGATCGTCTGCCACGTCATCATGCCGAGCACCGCTGAGGCGAACACTCCGATCAGCACCCAGGACTGGGGTTCGGTCATTTCAGGCACCTGCCTATTCTCCGGCACGAGTCAGGGAGAGGCTAGACCGTTCTCGGCGGCCCCGGGCGCCCCTGTGGATAACCCGTGGCGCGCCCGGCACACTCAGCCCAGCCCGGCGGGCTCCTGATGGTCGTCGTCGTCGCTGATCACGCCGGTCACGGGCTTGCGCGAGAGCGTCACCGCTCCGGCCTCGGGGTTGTGCGAGGTCGCGGCGGCGACGGCGGCACGGTCATCCGCCTTCGTGTAGGCGTGACGCAGGTGCACGGGCTCGATCGGGCCCTCGCGCTTCTCGACCCGACGCTTGTAGGCCAGGTTGAGCGCCTCGACGATGATGGCGAACGCCATCGGCACGTAGATCAGGGCCTTGTCGATCTTCACGTCGAAGCCGTCGGCGATGAGCACCACTCCGATGAGCACGAGGAAGGCGAGCGCGAGCATCTTCACCGTGGGGTGCTTGTTGACGAACGAGAAGATGAACTTCGACGAGAAGAGCATCACCGTGAACGACAGCACGACGGCGACGATGATGACGAGAAGGTTGTCGACCATGCCCACTGCGGTGATGACCGAGTCGAACGAGAAGACGATGTCGATCAGCAGGATCTGCACGATCACCGCGCCGAACGTCACGGCGCCACGCGACGAGCCGCTGCCATGCGACGCGGCACCCTCGAGCTTCTCGTGGATCTCGCGCACGGCCTTGTAGATCAGGAATCCGCCACCGAGGATCAGGATCAGGTCACGACCCGAGAAGCCGAAGCCGGCGATGACGAACAGGTCCTCCTTGAGCGAGATGATCCAGCTCGCCGCGAAGAGCAGCCCGATGCGGATGAGCATCGCGAGCGTGAGCCCGAGGTTGCGGGCCTTCGCCTGCTGTTCGACCGGGAGCTTGCTCGCAAGGATCGAGATGAAGATCACGTTGTCCACGCCGAGAACGATCTCGAGCACGAGGAGGGTGAAGAACGCAACGATGAGGTCGGGGGTCAGCTCAAGGGCGAAGTCCATGGGCTCAAGCGTACGGTCTCCCGGTCCCCGATGACCCGAACGCTAGGGTCGAGGCATGACGTTCCCCACCACGCTCCCGACGTCCCGGCACACTCCGCTGATCGGAGGCGCCACCCTGCGCTGGGGCGTCATGGCGCCGGGCGCGATCGCGAACTCGTGGGTGACCACGGTGCACGCGCACACCGGGCAGCGCGTGGTCGCCGTCGCCTCGCGGTCGCTGCCGCGGGCCGAGGAGTTCGCGAGCCGGCACGGCATCCCGAGCGCCTACGGCAGCTACGAGCAACTCGCCGCCGATCCGACCGTGGATGCCGTCTACATCGCCGCGCCGCACACCGAGCACGTCGCCCTGGCCCTGATCGCGATCGCGGCGGGCAAGCACGTGCTCGTCGAGAAGCCGATCGCTCCGAGTGCCGCCGAGGCCCACCTCATCGTGGATGCGGCGCGGGCGGCCGGGGTCTTCGCGATGGAGGCGATGTGGTCGCGATTCCTGCCGCAGACCTCGATCGTCGAGCAGCTGCTCGCGGATGGCGTGCTCGGCGAGGTCGTGCAGCTCACCGCCGACTTCGGGGCCCTCTTCGACTATCAGCCCGAGAGCCGCTGGTTCAACCCGGCGCTCGCCGGCGGCGCCCTGCTCGACATCGGCGTCTACCCCACGTGGTTCGCGCATTTCGTGCTCGGCGCGCCCTCGGCGGTGACCGCGCGCGGCTCGCTCGCGCCCACCGGAGTCGATCGTCGCTCGGTGCTCACCCTCGAGTACCCGTCGCGCGCGCTCGGCGTCGTGACCATGACGATGGATGCCCGCACCCCGATGACCGCGTCGATCAGCGGCGGCGCGGCGCGCGTGGAGTACACGGGCGAGTTCTTCGCGCCGAGCGGATTCCGCCTCATCGCCGCCGACGGCTCCGAGCTCGGCTGGCAGGACGAGACGGGCTGGGGCTGGGGCGACGGGCTCGCCTACCAGGCCGTGGCGATGGCGCAGGATGTCGCGGACGGCCTTACCGAGTCGGCCCGGCATCCGCTGGAGACCACGCTGGCCGTGCTGCGGGTTCTCGACGCGGCGAAGGCGCAGCTGGGCGCGGCATGACCGACGCGCACTCACCCCGCTCAGCCGAGCTCGACGCCACGGACCCGCTCGCCCGCCACCGCGACCTGTTCGAGCCGAGCGCGGGTCTCGTCGCGTACCTCGACGGAAACTCGCTGGGTCGGCCGCTCACGGCGTCGATCGAGGACACGGCCGCGTTCCTGCGGGACCAGTGGTCGGGCCGGCTCATCCGCGGGTGGGACGAGGGCTGGCTCGAGCTGCCGCTCGTGGTCGGCGACGAGCTCGGCCGCGCGGCCCTCGGCGCCGCACCCGGCCAGGTCGCGATCGGCGACTCGACGACGGTGCTGCTGTACAAGCTCATCCGGGCCGCCGTCGACGCTCGGCCCGGTCGAACCGAGATCGTGATCGACCGTGACAACTTCCCGACCGACCGCTACCTCGTGGAGGGCATCGCCGCCGACCGCGGGCTGACGATCCGGTGGATCGACACGGATGCCGCGGCCGGCGTCACCCCCGAGCTCGTCGCCGAGGCGGTCGGCCCCGCCACCGCGCTCGCGCTCTTCAGCTCGGTGGCCTACCGCTCGGGCTGGCTCGCCGACGTGCCCGAGATCACGCGGATCGTGCGCGACGCCGGCGCCCTGACGCTCTGGGATCTCTCGCACTCCGTCGGCTCGGTACCGACCCCGCTCGATGACTGGGGCGTCGACCTCGCGGTCGGCTGCGGCTATAAGTACTTGAACGGCGGGCCGGGGGCGCCGGCCTTCCTCTACGTGCGCGCCGAGCTGCAGCCCCAGCTGCGCCAGCCGATCCAGGGGTGGCTGGGCACGGCGACCCCGTTCGAGATGGGGCAGGGCTACACGGC
>CALRZA010000301.1:0-3266 GCA_943372535.1 Auritidibacter sp. Marseille-P8566 | reverse complement strand
CCCCACCGGCACGGCCGTCACATCGCGGTCATCCGGGCGGAAGCAGAACCCGTGGGCGATGCGCCGGAACCGGCGCGGCGGGGGCCCCCGGGGTTCAACGTGCCACCCGTGCCCAGATCGCAAAAATCCCCGCCAAGAATGACGGGGATTTTTCCGATGTGCGCCCGGAGGGATTTGAACCCCCGGCCTATTGATCCGTAGTCAATTGCTCTATCCGCTGAGCTACGGGCGCAGGTGGCTTGCAGAAGCCAACCTGAAGACTATACCAGCGGATGCCGGGGTGCGGCGACGCCCTCTGCTAGGGTCAGCGCCCATGATCGATGGTGCCACCGCGGCGTACGCGCTCCTGCTCGGCGTGGTCGCCGCCTTCAACCCGTGCGGGTTCGCCTTGCTGCCCGCCTACATCGGCGTGTTGGTGACCGGCACCGCGGATGCCCGACTGCCGAGGGCCGTGGCGCTGCGGCGAGCGGTGCTGTTCGGGCTCGCGATGACGCTCGGGTTCATGGTCGTGTTCACCGCGTTCGGTCTGCTGTTCGGCGCCGTGAACGCGTCACTCCAGGGCACCATCCTGCCGGCGGTGTCGTGGGTGACGACCGGCCTCGGCGTCCTCGTGATCTGGCTGGGGATCACGGTCATCATCCGAGGTGAGCTGCGCGGTCCAGGCCTGCGGTTCGAGGGGCGCGCCCCGCGCACGGCGTTCCTGTCGCAGGCGGTCTACGGGGCATCCTTCGCTGTCGCCTCGCTGTCGTGCACGATCGGGCTCTTCCTCGCGATCGTCGCGCAGGCCCTCGCGGCGACGAACCCCGTGAGCGCGATCGTTCCCTTCGTGCTCTACGCCGTCGGCATGGGCACGTCGATCGTGCTGGTGTCGATCGCTGCGGCCCTGGTCGGCACCGGAGCGGCCGCCGCCCTGCGCCGCCACACCCCCGTGCTCATGCGCGCGGGCGGCGTACTCATGGTGCTCGCGGGCCTCTCGGTCGTGCTGTTCGGGCTCGCCGAGATCCTGCCGCGGTTCGGCATCCGCGCGCTGGATGGGGTTCTCACGACGACGAGCCAGTGGCAGGGTGCCGTGACGCAGGCGATCCAGTCGTGGGGCACGCCCGTGCTCGTCGCGCTCGTGGCGGTCGCGATCGTGGTCGTCGCCGTCGTGCTGTGGCGGGGCCGGGCGCGCTCAGGCGCCGAGAGTTAGCTCGCCGCGAGCTCCTGCGCCTTCTTCAGCACGTCCCACTTGCCGATGCCGCCCTGCTTGACCGTCATGGTGCCGTCGTCGTCGATCCAGGCGAACGCGGGCTGACCGGTCACTCCGAACGACTGCCAGATCGAGCCGTCGGTGTCGTAGACGTGAGCGAACCCGCCGACCCCGTGCGAGTCGATGAAGACCCGGGCCTGGTCGGCATCCGAGAGACCGGCGACGCCGATGATCGTGACGTCGTCGGGCCAGTCGGGCTCGGCCATCGCGTTGACGATGGCGCCGCTCTCGGCCTCGCATACCGGGCACCACGACGCCCAGAACCACAGGATCGTGTCCTTGCCGCGCAGGATCGATCCGTCGACGACCTCGCCCGTCTCCACGTCGATCGCGGTGAAGGCGATCGGATCGCTCGCGTTGCCGCTGCTCGGGCTCTCGGCCGCGGGCTCGGCAGCAGGCGCTGCGGCTGGTTCGGTGGATGCCGGCGCGCAGGCGGCGAGCGCCAGGAGCAGAACGGCCGCACTCGCGGCACGGATCAGGCGGGCGGCGGTCATGGGATCCTCCTCGTCGAGGGAGCGTGTTAGCGCTCACATTGCGAGAAACGATAGCACGGTCGCGCCGCAGTTGCGCGGGGTCTCGGGGAGGTCCATACTGACCCCGGAGTGCCGGGAAGCCTGGTCGGCCCGCGATGAGCGGAACACCCCGGCGACCGCCGTGGTGAATCGATCACGGAAGGACCGTGTCATGTCCCCTGCCCCCACTCCCGTCATCGAGACCTCGGGTCTCGTCAAGAGGTTCGGTCGCGCGACCGCCCTCGACGGATTCGATCTCTCCGTCGCCGAAGGCGAAGTGCACGGCTTCCTCGGGCCGAACGGCGCGGGAAAGTCGACGACGATCCGCGTGCTGCTGGGCCTCATCCGCCCGACCGCGGGCACTGCCCGGGTCTTCGGGCTCGACCCCTGGGCGGATGCCGTGCGCATCCACCGCGACATCGCCTACGTTCCCGGCGACGTGAGCCTGTGGCCCGGGCTCACGGGCGGCGAGGCGATCGACCTGCTCACGTCGCTGCGCGGCGGAGCGGATGCCAGCCGCCGGGCCGAGTTGATCGACGAGTTCGAGCTCGACCCGCGCAAGAAGGCTCGCACCTACTCCAAGGGCAATCGGCAGAAGGTCGCACTCGTCGCCGCCTTCGCCCGACCCGCCAAGCTTTACATCCTCGACGAGCCGAGTTCCGGACTCGACCCGGTGATGGAATCGGTCTTCAGCCGGCAGATCGAGCGAGTGAGGAGCGAGGGCGCCACGGTGCTGCTCTCGAGCCACATCCTCAGCGAGGTCGAGCAGCTGTGCGACCGAGTTACGATCATCCGCAACGGCACCGCCGTCGAGAGCGGCACGCTCGCCGAGCTGCGTCATCTCAGCCGCACGAGCTTCCGTGTCGCGGGTGTCGCCGCGAGCCTGCTGGCGTCGACACCCGGCGTCAGCGCGGTGACCGCGGTCGGCGACGCCCTCGAGTTCGAGGTGGATGCCGACGCCGTTCCCGCCGTGCTTGCGACCCTGGGCGCTCACCCGGTCACCGCGCTGACCGTGGCCCCGGCCTCACTCGAGTCGCTCTTCCTGCGCCACTACAGCGAGGCGCAGTGATGCGCAGCTTCTCACGCCTTCTTCTGACGCAGGCCACGCGGGATCGCTGGGTGCTGCCGATCTGGATCGTCGGCATCGCGCTTCTCGGGTTCGCCGCCTCGGCGGCTGTTGGCTCCGAGTTCTCGGAGGAGACGGAGCGCGGCGCACTGATCGCGGTCGCCGTCGTCAACCCGGCGCTGCTGTTCCTTCGCGGCATCCCCGACGGCCTGTCGGTGGGCGCCCTCGTGTTCTTCCAGGCCTACGCGTTCACCGCGGTTCTCGCCGGGCTCATGAGCACGTTCCTCGTCGTACGTCACACCCGCTCCGACGAGGAGCTGGGGCGAGAGGAACTGGTCGGAGCCACCCCGGTTGGTCGGGCCACCCCTCTCGCGGCAACCCTGACGCTCGGCGTGCTCGCCAACGTCGTGCTGACGATCGCGGTCGCCCTCGGCTACGT
>CALRZA010000300.1:0-3281 GCA_943372535.1 Auritidibacter sp. Marseille-P8566 | reverse complement strand
CCGTTTCCGACGCCAGCGGAGGTGACCATGACCGAGTGGTGGTACAACCACAGGACCGGTGAGGTCGAGGAGGGCGCTCAGTCGCTGTCCTCGGAGCGCGACGGACCGTTCGCCACTCGCGAGGAAGCAGCCCGCGCTCCCGAGATCATCGCCGAGCGAGCCCGTCGCTGGGCGGCCGAGGACGCCGCCGAGAACTAGGCGGTCAGAACGACCGGCCCAGGCGCTCGATCAAGCCCAGCGCATCGATCGGCGCTCGCACCTTGGTGTCGTTGTCGAAGTACACGAACGCGTCCTGGCCGTCGCCCAGCCACCCCCGGATGCGCTCGGCCCACGCATCGAGGTCGCTCGGTTCGTACGCCCCTGAGGGATATAGCGCCGTGTCGGCGTGGAGCCGGGCGTAGCGGAAGTCGGTCGTCGCTTCATCGATCACCGGCCACTTGCCGCCCGAGTCCCCGAGCACCGGGGCGACCCCGTATCGGCGGCACAGTTCGACGAAGGCCGGGCTCGCGAACGAGGGGTGCCGCACCTCCATCGCGTGACGCATGGGGCGCTCGGCATCGGTCTCGAGGTGCTCCTTGCCGGTCATGCGGGCGCCGCGCTGGCGGGCGAGAGTAGCGGCATCCGTCGTCGACATCGGCAGGAGCGCGAAGAACTTCTCGATGAGGTACGGCTCGAACTCCTGACTCGGCGGCAACTGCCAGAGGATCGCACCGAGTTTGGGTCCGAGAGCGAGGATGCCCGAGGCGAAGAAGTTGGCCAGGGGCTCCTGCACGTCGTCGAGTCGACGGATGTGCGTGATGAACCGCGGACCCTTGACGGAGAACACGAAGTCGTCGGGCACCGTCTCGTGCCAGCTTCGCCAGCTCGCGGGCTTCTGCAGCGAGTAGAACGAGCCGTTGAGTTCGATCGAGGTCACCTGACGCGACGCGTACTCGAGCTCTCTCTTCTGCACGAGTCCGGGCGGATAGAACCCGCCGCGCCAGTCGGGGTAGACCCAGCCGGCCATGCCGATGAGAGCCCGCCCCGTCATGGCATCAGTCGTCGTACGAGTGCTCGGGGCCGGGGTAGGCGCCGTCGGCGACATCCGTCTTGTAAGCGGTGACGGCACCGGTGAGGATGCCGCGCAGGTCGGCGTACTGCTTGACGAACTTCGGGATGCGGCCCTTGGTGAACCCCGCCCAGTCGGTCCAGACGAGCAGCTGTCCGTCGACGTGCGGACCGGCACCGACGCCGATCGTGGGGATGCGCAGTTCCTTCGTGACCCGGGCCGCAGCCTCGCTGGGCACCATCTCGAGAACCACGGCGAAGGCGCCCGCATCCTCGACCGCATGGGCGTCGGCCAGGAGCTGCTTCACCTGGTCGCCGCGCCCCTGGATGACGTGGCCGCCGAGTCCGTGCTCGCTCTGCGGCGTGAACCCGATGTGCGCCATCACCGGGATGCCGGCCGACACGATCCGTCGGATCTGCTCGGCGCTGCGCACGCCGCCCTCGAGCTTGACGGCGTGAGCGCCGGTCTCCTTCATGAAGCGGAATGCCGTGTGCAGGGCCTCGTCGGCGCTCGTCTCGTACGACCCGAACGGCATGTCGGCGACGACGAAGGCCCGGGTCACCGCCCCGGCCACGGCGCGCGCGAGCGGAATGAGCTCGTCGGTCGTCACCGGCAGCGTCGTGTCGTGTCCGTAGACGTTGTTGCCGGCGGAATCGCCGACGAGCAGGAAGTCGATCCCCGCTTCGTCGAAGATGCCGGCCGTGAGCTGGTCGTAGCTCGTGAGACCGGTGATCTTGATGCCGTTCTCCTTGGCACTCTGAAAGTGCCGGGTGCGAACGCGCTTGAGGTTGGCCTGAGCTGCCGCGGCGTCGGGGTCCGTCATGCCCCGAGTCTAGCTAGTAGCCTAAGACGGGAGCGGGAGACCGTTCAGGGTTGACTTCAGAGGAGCTTGATGGACAAGCAGCGTGACTTCGTTCTTCGCACGATCGAGGAGCGGGGCGTCAAGTTCATCCGCCTGTGGTTCACCGACGTCGTCGGCACCCTCAAGTCGGTCGCGATCACCCCCGCCGAGGTCGAGGGCGCGTTCGCCGAGGGCCTCGGTTTCGACGGCTCCGCGATCGAGGGATTCACCCGCGCCTACGAAGCCGACATGCTTGCCCAGCCCGACCCGGCGACCTTCCAGATCCTGCCGTGGCGCGGTGAGGTCGACCCGACCGCCCGCATGTTCTGCGACATCTCCACGCCCGACGGCGAGCCCTCGCTCTCCGACCCCCGCAACGTTCTCAAGCGCTCGCTCGCCAAGGCGGCCGACCGCGGATTCTCGTTCTACACGCATCCCGAGATCGAGTTCTACCTCCTCGAGTCGCCCAAGCTCGTGAACGGACAGCCGGTGCCGGTCGACTCGGCGGGCTTCTTCGACAACGTGCCCGGGGGCACGGCTCACGACTTCCGTCGCCGTTCCGTGCGCATGCTCGAGGACCTCGGCATCTCGGTGGAGTTCAGCCACCACGAGGCCGGCCCCGGCCAGAACGAGATCGATCTGCGGTACGCGGATGCGCTGACGACGGCTGACAACATCATGACCTTCCGCACGGTGATCAAGGAGGTCGCGATCGAGCAGGGCGTCTACGCGACGTTCATGCCGAAGCCGATGTCCGGGCATCCTGGATCGGGCATGCACACCCACATGTCGCTCTTCGAGGGCGACGCCAACGCGTTCTACGACCCGTCGGGGCATTACCAGCTCTCGACGATCGGCAAGCAGTTCGTCGCGGGTCTGCTGCACCACGCGCCCGAGATCACGGCGGTCACGAACCAGTTCGTCAACAGCTACAAGCGGCTGTGGGGCGGGGACGAGGCGCCGAGCTTCGTCACCTGGGGCCACAACAACCGCAGCGCGCTCGTGCGCGTGCCGCTCTACAAGCCCGGCAAGGGCCAGAGCGCGCGCGTCGAGTACCGTGCGATGGACTCTGCAGCCAACCCCTATCTGAGCTTCTCGCTGCTGCTCGCCGCTGGCCTCAAGGGCATCGAGGAGGGCTACGAGCTGCCTCCCGAGGCCGAGGACAACGTCTGGGAGCTGTCGGATGCCGAGCGCCGCGCCCTCGGCTACAGCCAGCTGCCGGCGAGCCTCGACCACGCCGTCTCGCTCATGGAGGACTCCGAGCTCGTCGCCGAGACCCTCGGCGAGCAGGTCTTCAACTACGTGCTGCTCAACAAGCGGCGCGAGTGGAAGGAGTACCGGGCGCAGGTCACCCCGTACGAGCTGGAGAGCAACCTCGAGGTTCTGTAACAC
>CALRZA010000299.1:0-3282 GCA_943372535.1 Auritidibacter sp. Marseille-P8566 | reverse complement strand
GCCCGCCTCGCCCTACACCAACGAGCGCGCCGGACGCAGAGGAGTGCGCTGAAACCCACCCGACCCATCGGGCATCACCATCACGTAGTCAGCCGCGCCGACCCGAACGATGTGCCCGCCGCGGTTGTGCACCAAGAGGTGATGGAAGTGACACAGCAGCACCCCATCTTCGACGTTGGTCTCACCGTGATCTTTGAGCCACTCCTTGGTGTGGTGCGCCTCGCACCACGAGGGTGGTCGGTCGCAGCCGGGGCTTCGGCATCCACCGTCTCGGGCGGCGAGCGCGATACGCTGTCGGGCCGTGAAGAGGCGCTGGGTGCGGCCGACATCCATCGGCTGTCCGTCGAAGGTGAAGGCGATCGGGGTAAGCCCGGCTTCGCACCCGAGCCGCTCGGCCGTGGCGACGGAGACCGAGGCGGTCTGGCCCTCGAGGTGGGCCGCTCCGCTGCCGCGACGGAGGTCGCGCTCGGCGACGTGCACGCGAACTCCGACGCGCTTGGCGCCGAAGAGGGCACCGTCGTCGGCCAGGGTGGCCACCCGCACGATGTCGACGAGGGCATCGGCCATGAGCTGGGGGATCGTGCGCGGGTCATCCGCCACCGGAGCCGCGGACGCGTCCCGGAACCGAGGCCCACCCCGGCGGGGCGACGTGATGGCGTCGATCGCCCCGACGACGATCGCCGCCGACTCGGGGTCGAGCAGCCCGGAGACCCGGGTCATTCCATCGGGCAGCGGGGTGAGGCTGAGGAATCGACGGTCGCGTCGCTGCTCCTCTCGGTCGGTGATGCCGGCCTCATCGAGCGAGTCGCGGAGCTGCCGTGCCAACTCGGCCAGCTTCTCCGGCGTCAGTCGACCCGCCTCGACGAGCAACCGATCGGCGGCCTCGGCGAGCTGGTCGGCGGTGACGCCCTCGGCCGGTGAACCCAGGCCGGACCGGATCGCGTCGACGGCCGCGAGGGAAAGCCGCCCCGCGGCAGCGGCACGACCCACCTCGCGAAGCCACGGTGCGATGGGGTCGGGGCGCGACTGGTTGGCAACGAAGGTGCCAACGCGCACGAGGCTGCGTGCCTCGCCCGCGGTCAGCCCGGAGATCTGCTGCACGAGCGCCTCACCGGTGCGCAGACCGTGCGTCTGAGCGAGACCGTCAGCGCCGAGTTCGCGGCGGGAGCGATGTTCGATCTCGGCTGAGACCACGGCGAGGCTCGCGTCGAGCCGTCGCCGCTGCTCCGCAAGCGAACGGTGGAGGGCGAGAAGCGCGTCGTCGGCGAGGGGCGCCACGGCATCCGCCGTGAGGGGCGCAGCGGCAGAGGCCGCCCCGCCAGAGCCAGACGCGAACCCAGCCGCGCCCACCGCATCCGCGGTCAGAGGCGCCACAGCAGCCGACGAAACCCCACTCGGCACGAGCACCGGGGCCGCCGGGATGCCACCCTGCGGAGGAGCGCCCGCGACCCCGGCCCCGATGACCCGCGCGTCGGGCCCGCGGCCCGGAACGCGCGCACCCTCGAGCGCCAGGGGAGTGGCGACGAGGGTGGCGGTCATGAATCAATACTGCCGTGACATTCGAACACATGTTCGAGCATCCGCGAATCTGTGGAGAACTTTTTCAGAGCACTCGCGTCATCTGCACGCGCGCCCCGAGCGCGGTCAGTCCGAGGCGCTCCTCCTCTCTCACGAGCCCGCGGTGAAACTCGCTCGCGGGTTGCGTCACCACGAATCCGCACGTGCGATAGAACGGAGCATTCCACGGCACCTCGACGAAGGTGCGCAGGGTCAGCTCGCGATAGCCGCGCTCGCGGGCTGCTTCGGCCGCGGCATCCACGAGCCGTCGCCCGATGCCCCGGCGGCCGAACTCGGGCAGCACCGACACCTGCTCGAGATGCGCCCACCCATCGACTTCGATCACCTGCACGAACCCCACCGGCCCCGCCCCGACGGGCCCCGCACTGCCAGGCCCGCCCCCGACCGGCCCCGCAATGCCAGGCCCGGCACCGCCCGCCCCCGCACGACCCACATCCGCCATCAACACGAATCCCGCGGATGCCGCTCGCTGCGCCGCCGACGTCGCCGGCCACCAGGTCGTCGCCTTCACCCACGCGATGAGCGCCGCATCCGCCTCGGTCTCGATCCGTTCGGCGGCAGCAAAGTCAGCACCCGCCGCCGCCCGGATGCGCACCTCACCCACGGCGCGCCACCGCCCGGATCACGACCACAGCCTCACCCACGCCACTCCCACCTGACAGGCGCGACCGCCTCCCACGCCACGGTCAGCTCCCCCAACCGCCACCGCGACCGCCCGCCCCACACCGGCCAGCCGGACTCCTTCATCGACGCCGCCACCGCAACCCAGCGCTGCGCCGGCGAGTACACCCCGAGCCCCGCGTGCACGGCCCACCACCGATCGAGGTCGCGCAGATCCGCGTGCACCGGTTCGCCGGGCACGTTGCGATGGATGAGCACCTTCGGCAACCGCTCGGCGACGACCGACGGCTGCTCCACCGACGCGAGCCGCAGCGACACGGTGAGCGACAACGGCCCGGCCGAGCCGACATCCACCCAGCTGGCGACGCGCCCGACCTCGTTGCACGTGCCCTCGACGAGCACCCCGCCCGGCTGCAACCGCGACACCATGAGCGCCCACGCCCCCGCCACCTCCGACTCGTCGTACTGCCGCAGCACATTGAGCGCGCGAATCACGACCGGCCGCGCCCCCGGCACCTCGAACCCGCCGACCTCGAACGTCACCCCCGGCCGCGCGAACGGCCGCGCCGCCGCCACCCGCGATGGCTCGATCTCGAGGCCGAGCACCCGCACATCCGGGCGCACTTTCGCGAGCCGCTGGTGCAGTTCAAGCGGTGTCGTCGCGGATGCCCCATAGCCGAGGTCGACCACGAGCGGATCGGCCGCGCGGCGCAACGCCGGCAGCTGGGCGATCCACCGGTCGATGCGGCGGAGCCGGTTGGTGCCGGTCGTTCCGCGCGTGACCTGGCCGATGGGCATGGGTCCATTGTGCCGCGCCGCCCGCGCAGTCTGCCGTGCCCAAGATCAGCGTCTCTGCGGTGTCGTCCGCCCGCTCCTTCAGATCTGCAGGAGATTGGCGGATGCATCACCCCTCCTGCAGATCTGAAGCCTCCGCAGAGGCCGCACCCCCGCATCCACCGATCGATGGATACCCTCGCTATCCAATGCCGGATAGTCTCACTATCCAGAGGCACACCAACAACGAAAGGACACCCCCCATGCTCGTCATCGGAGCCACCGGACCCACAGGCCGCGCCGTCGTGG
>CALRZA010000298.1:0-3284 GCA_943372535.1 Auritidibacter sp. Marseille-P8566 | reverse complement strand
GACGACGTAGGCATCCCACCAGACCCGGTGGTAGCTCGGCGACGCGATGACGTCGTGGTAGAGCGGCCAGAGCGTGTCGTTGCTGAAGCCCTCGTAGTAGTCGGCGACCTCATCGACGCTCAGCGGCACCGGGAACAGGTGGATGCCGTCGCTCTCGAAGGGCTCCACCTCGAGATCGGCCTGACCGGCCCAGCCCACCCACGCGCCGTCCGCCGCGCGCATCACGGGCTCGAGGGCCGTGACGAGTCCGCCGGGCGAGGTCGTCCAGGTGGCGACGCCATCGGCATCCACCACCCGGTCGACGGGAAGGCGGTTGGAGACCACGACGAAGTCGTAGGTCGAGTCGTGCAGTGCAGAGGGCATCGTCTTTGAACGGTACCAGCCCTCCCTGATGCCGGATTCTTCACGGTCCGTTCAGCCGTTGGTCCCCTCCCTCGGGGGCATCGTTTTCGCGCGCTCGGAAGAGTACGGGTTGTGATCACCATCGGGATGAGCACGACCTGCGCCGGTTCGCTCCCGGCCGAGCACGCCTTCCGGCTGGCCGCGGCCGCCGGTTACTCGGGCATCGAGGTGATGGTGACCGAGGATCCCCTCACCCGGGATGCCCGTCGCCTCGCCGCCCTCGCCGCCGAGCACGGGCAGCCGATCCTGTCGGTGCACGCCCCGGTGCTCCCCTTCGCCCAGCTCGTGTGGGGCACGGACGCCACGACCAAGCTCGTGCGCTCCGCCGAACTGGCGGCCGAGCTCGGCGCCTCCGTGGTCGTGGTGCACCCGCCGTTCCGCTGGCAGTTCGCCTACGCCCGCACCTTCGAGAGCACGCTGCGAAGCCTCACCGACCGGTTCGGGGTCGAGATGGCCGTCGAGAACATGTTCCCGTGGGTGATCCAGGGTCGCGCGATCCGGGGGTACAGCCCCAGCCCTGACCCGATCGAGATCGACTGCGACTCGATGACCTTCGACTTCTCGCACGCCTCGCTCGGTGGGCGCGACAGCCTCGAGTACGCGATGGCGATGGGCCACCGGCTGCGGCACGTGCACCTGTGCGACGGAGCCGGGTCGATGGCCGACGGTCGCATCCTCGACGAGCACCTTCAGCCCGGGCGCGGCATCGAGCCGGTCGGGGGCGTGCTCGAGCACCTCGCCGCCCGCTCGTGGCACGGGTCGATCATCGCCGAGGTGAACACGCGATCGGCGCGCACGGATGCGGACCGCATCACGATTCTGCGCGAGACCCGCGAGTACGCCGAGCGTCACATCACCGTCGGCTACGCACGCCGCCGGCCCCGCTACTCGGAGCGCGCGGCGTCGTAGCCGCCGTGACCTCGCCGGTCTAGACGAACTGGGCGGCCCCGAACGAGACGCTGAACTGCACGCACCACAGCGTGACGTTGCGGTACTGCGTCAGGTCGACGCCCTCCGGGATCTCGTAGACCTGGTTGCCCTGGTTGCCCTTGATGGGTCCGAGGTCGATGAAGGGCGCGCCGCCGGCGACGAACCAGCCCTCGAAGCCGGGCACGACATCCGAGGCGCTCAGCCAGACGTGCACGTCGGGACCGTTCGTGGTGTTGAGGTTCTCGATCGCGAGCACGCGGGTGCCGTCGGGATTCTCGATCACGGTCGCGGTGCCCGTGGTCTCGTGCTCGTGGCTGATGAAGGAGCCCGAGGCCACGGCGATGGGCTCGGCGGGAGGCTCCGGGGTCGCGGAGGCGTCAGTGGAGGCCGAGGGCTCGGGGGCCGGGCTGCTGATCGCGGGCGGGATCTCGTCATCCACGGCGACGTCGATGAAGGCGAGCCAGGGCTGCGTGATCGCGAGGATGATGCCCGCGGCGCTCACGGCGGAGACGGCGAGCGCGGCGATGACGCGGCGGCGAACTGGGGACATGTCGATCCTCCGAGCGACCCGGGGGTCGGGCGGGTCGGGCATATCCTAGGGACGCAGTCTGAGGCTCAGCAGAGAGGTTCTCACCATCCCGATCATCGACAACGCGATCTACCGCAACGGCGTGCGCGGGGCCGAGCCGGTGACCCTCGACCTGACCTTCGAGCACCTGCGCGACCATGGCGGCTTCGCCTGGATCGGCCTCTACCGGCCCACGGAGGACGAACTGCGCGCGGTCGCGACCGAGTTCGCGCTGCACCCGCTGTCGGTCGAGGATGCCCTCAAGGGTCACCAGCGCCCCAAGCTCGAGCGCTACGGCGACGTGCTCTTCGTCGTGCTGCGCAGCGCGCGCTACCTCGACGCCCCCGAGGAGGTCGAGTTCGGCGAGGTGCACGTCTTCATCGGACCCAACTTCGCGATCACCGTGCGGCACGCGGAGTCGCCCGATCTGGGTCGGGTGCGCAAACGCCTCGAGCGTCAGCCCGAGCTTCTGGCCCTGGGCCCGCAAGCGGTGCTCTACGCCGTGTTCGACGAGGTCGTCGACGAGTACGGGCCGGTCATCGCGGGTCTCGAGAACGACATCGACGAGATCGAGGATCAGCTCTTCCACGGCGACCCGGCGGTCTCGCGTCGTATCTACGAGCTCGCGGGCGAGTCGATGGCGTTCCAGCGGGCCACGCATCCGCTCATCTCGATGCTGCACGCGATCGAGGGCGGATTCGAGAAGTACCAGGTCGACCTCGAACTGCAGCGGGGCTTCCGGGACGTGCTCGACCACAGCCTCAAGACGGTCGAGCGTGCCGACGGCTTCCGGGCGATCCTGCAGAACGCGCTCACCGTGCAGGCGACCCTCGTGACGCAGGCCCAGAACGACGAGATGCGCTCCCTCACGCGCGCGAGCATCGAGCAGGGCGATCAGGTGAAGAAGATCTCGTCGTGGGCGGCGATCCTCTTCGCTCCCGCCCTCGTCGGCACGATCTACGGCATGAACTTCCGCTTCATGCCCGAGCTCGACTGGCCGCTCGGCTACCCCTTCGCCCTCGGGCTCATGCTCGTCTCGGGGGGCGTGCTCTATGCCGTCTTCAAGCGCCGTGGATGGCTGTAGCGCCCGATTCCGGCGCGGGCGTGTCGAGGCCGGTTGACCCCGGAGCGTCCCCGACAATGGGGACATGGCCGAGGAACTGTCAGACGATGAGCGCCAGCGCATCTTCGATCTGATGAGCGCCCGTCTGGTCGAGATGTTCGGGCCTGGCGGATCCTTCAGAGTGACGCTCGCGCGACCCGGCGCCGAGGAGGCCCTCTTCGTGCAGGCCGTCGCCGACACGATCGCGTGGGATGTCGCGAGCGGCTTCCACTACACGCCGGCTCGCGAGGCCCAGCACCGGGTCTTCTCGATCGACGAGCC
>CALRZA010000297.1:0-3289 GCA_943372535.1 Auritidibacter sp. Marseille-P8566 | reverse complement strand
TGCATCACGGCACCGGCGACCGCGAGCGCCGCGCCCACCGCGAGCGCCATTGCGATGCGCGGGAAGCGCACGATCCACAGCGTCGACTCGACGATCGGGTCGGTGGGGGCCAGCGAGTTCGGGATGCCCATCGCCTGCAGCACCGATCCGAGAACCTCTCCGGGGCTGATCGCCAGCTGCCCCAGCATCGCGGAGAGCACGATACCGCCGACCAGCAGCACGGCGAGGCTGGTCGAGAGGAGGGCGGCGCGAGGGGCTCGGGACACGATAGGTAAGCCTAACCAACCATCAGGCCGGGTGCGCCGCCTCGGCGGGCACGACCGTGCCGTGACCGTGCAACCGTAGCCGCGAACGCAGGCGCACGGCGGCGGCATCCAGATCGGCCGCTTTCGCGTGGCGCTCGATGCCGGTGTGGCTGTACTCGAAGACCGTCCATGACGGCCAGATGTGCAGGTGGGCGTGCGGCACCATGTAGCCCTCGTACATCAGGCCGACGCGCGGGCTGCCCCACTCCTCCTGCTGGGCGAGGCCGATGAGGCGACCGACCCGGAAGATGTGCTCGGCCGTCTCCACCGGCAGGTCGAGCCAGTGATCGATCTCCTCGTTCGGGATGACGAGCGCATGCCCCGCGCGCCGCGGCTCGATCGTGAGGATCGCGAAGCACGTGTCATCGCGCCAGAGGAACCGCCCGGGCGAGCGACCGTGCAGGATCTCGGTGAAGACGGAGGTCATCGGGCCGTGCGGGTGTCCAACCACGCGACGAGGTCGCCGATGACCTCGTCGCGATTGGTCTCGTTGAAGATCTCGTGGCGGCCGCCCGGGTAGACGATCGCCTGCACGTCGTCGAGCCCGGAGCGCGTGACGTAGTCGGCCGCGAGCTTCTCGATGCTCTTCTCGCCGCCGAGGGAGTCCTCGCTGCCGATCATGATGAGCAACGGGATGTCGTTCTCCAGGTTCTTCGCCGGGCGCCCGAGCAGGCGCAGCGCATCGCGCAGTCCGAAGAGCTTGAGGGCCGTCGCGGTGAACGTGAACGGGTCATCGCGGAACGCGGTGTGCACGGCGACGTCACGGCTGAGCCATTCGTTGCCGGTCGTGCCGAGGTGCTTGTGCTGGGCGTTGAGGTCGCCGCCGTTCATGTCGCCGAACGTGCGGTAGGCCGTGCCCGTGAGCACCGCGGCGTCGTAGTCGGCCGAGTGCTCGTTGATGATCGACTGCGCCATGAGCGAGCCCCACGAGTGCCCGAGCAGCACGAGCGGCAGGCCCGGGTTCTCGCCCCGCACGATCTCGGTGAACTGGCGCTCGCCCGCGATCGTCGCGCGCAGCCCGCCCGGACCGAGCTTGCCGAGCCTGCTCGCGTCGCCCTGCCACTGCCGCATGCCGGTGGCGCCGTGGCCGCGATGGTCGTTCGCATAGACCGAGTAGCCGGCCGCGACCAGGTCGTTGGCGGTCTGCTCGTAGCGCAGAGCGTGGTCACCCAGACCGTGCACGAGCTGGATGACGGCCTTCGGCTTCGCGGCGCGCCACGCGTACCAGTGGATGGTCACGCCGTGCGCGTCGGTGAACGTCGCCTCGTGACGAGTGGGGGTGAACTTGGGCATCGAGCCTCCTTGCTCCTGACGTCAATCGTAGGGGAGCCACCCGAATCGCCGTGGCCCTGTCGGCACCTCAGAGGCAGTCCTACTCTGAACCCGCCCCTGCCCCCGGCAACGGCATCGGCGACCTGTTCAACTCGTCTCCAATGGAGGATCAGATGATTCCCGACTCCCTGAGTCAACTTCAGTACGACACCGTGTACAACTTCCTGTCCCTCGTGATCGCGTCGCAGCTGTTCACCGCGCTGTTCCTCGTGGTGGGCCTGCAGCGCATCCTTCCGCGCTACCGTCAGGCCATCGCGGTCGCCGCGATCGTCTGTGGCATCGCGGCTTACCACTACTTCCGGATCTTCGACTCGTTCCGCGAGGCCTTCGTCACGGATGCCGTGGGCGGAGAGGGCACGTACACTCAGGCCGCCGGCCAGTCGTTCAACGAGGGCTACCGCTACGTGGACTGGTTCCTCACGGTGCCGCTGCTGCTCGTCGAGCTCATCGCCGTGCTCGCGCTCGCGCAGCACGTGCAGAAGGGCCTCCTGGTTCGCCTCGTCCCCGCGGCGGCGCTCATGATCGCGCTCGGCTACCCGGGTGAGATCAGCGACGACAACACCGTTCGCACGATCTTCGGCATCCTCTCCACCCTGCCGTTCCTCTACATCCTCTACGTGCTCTTCGTGCAGCTCACGAAGTCGCTCGACCGCCAGCCGGCCAGCGTGCGCAAGCTCATCAGCAACCTGCGCTTCCTGCTGCTGCTGTCGTGGGGTGTCTACCCGATCGCGTACCTCCTGCCGCTGCTCAACATCTCGGGTGCGGACGCCTGGGTGGGCAAGCAGATCGGGTACTCGGTCGCCGACATCCTGGCCAAGGCGGTCTACGGCCTGATCATCTTCCAGGTCGCCCGCCTGAAGTCGAAGGCCGACGACGCGGAGTTCGCGGCCATCGAGAACTCGCACGACGAGCCGGCCGAGGCCGCTCCCGCGCCCGCCAAGAAGTAAGCGGCCCCGTGGGGGCCGGGTCTGCCGTCCCCCACGGTGACGTAACCTGAAGAGATGGACCACGCCGCGCTCACCAGCGTCGGCGCGGTCCATCTCTGCGTGGTCGGAGCGTGAGCGCGACCTTCCGCTCCCTGCGCGTTCCCAACTACCGGCTCTGGTTCGCGGGAGCACTGGTCTCCAACACCGGCGCGTGGATGCAGCGCACCGCCCAAGACTGGATCGTGCTCACCGAGCTCACCAACGGCGATGCCGCGGCCCTCGGGATCACGATGGCCCTGCAGTTCGGGCCGCTGCTGCTGCTCATGCCGATCGCCGGTCTCATCGCCGACCGGTTCGACCGCAAGACCGTGCTGATGATCACGCAGGGCGCCCAGTTCGCCCTCGCGGTCGGGCTCGGCATCCTCCTCGTCACCGAGATCGCGACGCTGTGGTGGGTCTACGTGTTCGCGCTGCTGCTCGGCGTCGTGACCGCGATCGACGCCCCGGTGCGGCAGTCGTTCGTCTCGGAGCTCGTGACCGACGCCGACCTGCCCAACGCGGTGGCCCTCAACGGCATGTCGTTCCAGGGCGCGCGCCTCATCGGCCCCGCGGTCGCCGGGGTGCTCGTCGCGGTCGTCGGCGCCGGGCCGGTGTTCTTCATCAACGCGGCGACGTTCGCCGCCGTGCTCATCTCGCTCGCCTTCATCCGCCGCGAGGCGCTCGTGG
>CALRZA010000296.1:0-3295 GCA_943372535.1 Auritidibacter sp. Marseille-P8566 | reverse complement strand
GCTGGCTCGCCGCATCCTCGAGCGGGATGCCGCCGCCACCGTCATCATGCCCGCCGATGCCGTGCGACCCGACTGGCTGCCCGAGCACCGCGTCGTCGTCTCGCGCACCCACGGTTTCGTGTTCGAGCAGCTCGCGCTGCCGTGGTTGGCGCGCGGGAAGCTCCTGCTGAGCCTCGCCGCCTCCGGCCCGCTGGTGACGCGGGAGCAGCTCGTCATGATCCCGGACGCGATCACCGCGCGGTTCCCGGGCACGTACTCCCGGCAGTTCGTCGCGTGGTACGCGGTGCTGCACCGCGCACTCGCGCGGCGGGCACGCTACGTCATCACGATCTCCGAGTTCAGCCGCCGCGAACTGGCCGACGTGCTGGGCGTGGCCGAGGAGCGGTTCGAGCTCGTCGTGCCCGGCCACGAGCACGCGCTCGAGGAGTTCACCGCTCCGACCGATCCCGCGCTCATCGAGGCGACCCGCACGCCCTACGTGCTGTGCATCGGCAGCCTGACGCCGAGCAAGAACCTCGCTCCCGTGACGCGCGCGCTCGCGGAGGCGGGCATCCCGGTCGTCGTCGTCGGAGCGAGCGGCGTCAAGAGGGTCTACGCCGAGGAGGCGGGACTCACCGCGCCGGGCGTTCACCTCGCCGGTCGGCTGAGCGACCCCGAGCTGCGGCACCTCACCCGCGGCGCCAGAGCCCTCGTGTTCCCGTCACTGTACGAAGGCTTCGGCCTCCCGGTGATCGAAGCCCAAGCGGTGGGATGCCCCGTCGTCGCCTCCGATCGCGCGTCGATCCCCGAGGCCGGCGGCGATGCCGCGCTCTACTTCGACGCCCTCGACCCGGCCGCCGCCGTGACGCTGCTGGGGACTGTCGACCAGGAGCGCGCGTCCCTCGTCGCCCGCGGTCACGCCAACGTCGCCCGGTTCTCGTGGGAGGCCTCGGCCGACCGCGTGCTCGCGATCGCGGGTCGGCCGTGGTGACCCTCATCGGCCCGCTCACCCTCATGGGCCTCATCACGATCGTCGCGGTCGTCGGCGTCTGGTTCGTGCGCCGGTCGTGGACCCAGTACGTGCTCGCCGCCACCGCGGTCTTCCCTCAGACGGCCGCGCTCATCCTCGGCGACAACGGCTTCCCCTTGTTCTATCTCGCGGTGATCCTCGTGATGGTGCTCGGGGTTCCCCACATCCTCTACGCGATCGCGCGGCCCGAGTACGCGGAGTCGATGTCGTCACGCCGCTGGGGCTGGCCCGACCTCATCTCGATCGCCTTCCTGATGTGGGCGGCGATCCTCGCCTTCGTGGCCCCGCGCGTCTTCTCGGGGGTGCAGGTCTACGGCCCCGAACTCGGGATCGGCGCGACCTCGACGGTCGCGCTCGAACCGACCCTCGGCAACCTCGCCCAGGTGGGCTATCTCACCATCGCGATCGCGTTCCTCGTCTCGGCGGGTCGGCTGTTCCCCGTCGACACCCGCCTGGTGGGCGCGACCGTCTGGCTCACGATCTCGCTCGCGACCCTGCGCCTCGTCGGCGAGCCGTTCTGGCCGCAGAGCGTGCTGGAGACCCTGAGCCTGACCCTCCAGAACATGCCCGGCTTCAACTACGCGACCCCCGAACGACTCTCCGGCACCCTGCACGAGCCCTCGGTGCTCGGGATGTACCTCGTCGTCGCGGCCGCCTACTTCGCCGCGCGACTGCGCACGCCCGGCCGCTCGCGCGTCGCGGCCGGCATCGGCCTCGTCATCGTGGCGATCGACTTCGTCTTCAATCAGTCGGGAACCGCGCTGCTCGGCCTCGCGGTCGTCGCCGGCATCGGACTGGTCGCGGGTGCGTGGCGGCTCGCCCGCACGTCGCGGCTGAGGATCGCGCCCGTGCGCCTCGGCCTGAGCGTCATCATCGTGGGACTCGCGCTGACCCAGCTGCCGATCGTCTACGCCCTCACGGTCGGCTACGCGGCCGAGAAGACCCAGACCGACAGCTTCAGCGAGCGCGGTGCGTCCAACCTGCGGTCGTGGCAGATCCTCGTCGAGACGGTCGGGGTGGGGGTCGGTCTCGGCAGCCACCGACCGTCGAGCCTGTTCTTCCTCGTGCTCAGCTGCGTCGGCCTCGTCGGCCTCGGCCTGCTCAGCGTGCTCATCGTGCTCGCGCTGCGGAGGGGCTCCCGCATCCCGGCGGCCCACCCCGCCGGCTGGGCGCTCGTCGGGGCCTTCACGGCCGCGGTCGTCGCCGTGCCCGACCTCTCGGCGCCGTTGCTCTGGGTCACCCTCGCCGCGTGCCTCGCGGCGCCGGTGCCGCCGGAGGCCGAGGGCCTTAACCCCGACCTTAACCCTCGCACCCGCGCTGTCGATACGCCCCCTGTTCGGGTGCCCGGCCCGGTCGAGCGCGTGGGCGTCGCCCCTAGTCTGGGTGACACCCGAAAGCACCACCCATCTTCGCCCCCGCGGAGTTCTCAGGATCGTCACCCCCCTACCGACGACCTCGAAGCCCTGCGAGGGTCTCCCCGAAGGATCCCCGCGTGAACCCCGAAACTCGCGTCCCCCGCCCCGACCGCATCCAGATCGGCTGCGATGTGCACGCCGTCTCGAACGTGCGACAGAGCATCGAGGTCTTCGGATCCCGGTATCTCGACCGCGTGTTCACCGCCCGCGAGCAGCGCGAGTGCGGTTACTCGCCCGAGCGGCTCGCCGGTCGCTTCGCCGCGAAGGAGGCCGTGCTCAAGGCCCTCCGCGTGCCCGCCGAGGTGAGCGTGCCCTGGTCGACGATCGAGATCCACGCGGATGCCGTCGGCGCCCCGATCGTGACCCTCACCGGCCAGATCGAGACCTTCGCTCGCACCCAGGGTTTCGGCATCATCGAGGTCACCCTGAGCTACGACGGCGGGGTCGCCCTCGCCTTCGCCGCGGCGCACACCACCGCGTGGGAGCTGGAGATGACCGCAGCATGAGCACCCTCGACGCCATCCACCGCGCCCTCGACGCGCACGGCAAGCTCACGGTCGCCGCAGACAGCCTCGCGGCCGACGCCGATCTGCATGCCGCGGGAATGTCGTCGCACGCGAGCGTCAACGTCATGCTCGCGATCGAGGACGCCCTCGACATCGAGTTTCCCGACGCCCTGCTCACCAAGGAGACCTTCTCGACGATCGCGCGCATCGACGCCGCGGTGCAGTCGCTCAGCCAGGTGAGCGCGTGACCCTCGCGCCCGTCGCCGCCACCGCGTCCCTCGAGAGTCGGGCCCACACGGTCGCCGAGATCGCGGCGGAGCACGCCGCTGCGGTGGATGCCGACGCCCGCTTCCCGTTCGAGGCCG
>CALRZA010000295.1:0-3296 GCA_943372535.1 Auritidibacter sp. Marseille-P8566 | reverse complement strand
TCTCGTCATCGATGCGCACGATCTGCCGACCCTGGCTCTGCAGGTGGCGCCGTGCCCGCGCGCCGAGCGGGGTCGCCGCCGTCGCCTGATAGAACGCCCGGGCCTGTGGCACGCGCCAGTCGAGCAGCAGCGGCTGCTGATCCTCGTCGCGCAACCCGATGCGGCCGATGTAGCGATGCACGTCGTCATCGCCCTCCAGGGTCAACCGCCCGAACGCCAGGCGTTCGTCGATCTGGCGCAGCTGGGCGATGCGGTCCTCGTAGATGCGGGCGAAGGCATCCCGTTCCGACCGGTTCTGGTGGGTGCCGCCGGGGGTCTGACGTCGAACGGCCTCGAGCTGGCGCTGCGCTTCGTCGCGCAGCACGTCGAGGCGCCCGTAGAGCGAGCCGACGTAGGCCTGTTCGTTCTCCAACTCGCCTGACGGCATGCTTCGCTCCCTGAAATGACGGCCCTCTAGTCTACGGCGATGCGGCCGTCGCCTCTTGCGCACCGTGCGCGGTCGTGGCACGCTGAAGACAGATCAACTCATCGCCCAGTCGAGTCGCAGGCAGTGCCGCACCGCTGGGCGATGAGTCTGTCCGGGGCCTCCTCGGCCGTCGCGCGGGGCGCTAGTCTCGCAGCATGATGAGCACTCTCGACACGACTCCGCTCACGGCGCCGGTCGCGGCATCCGAGATCGCGGCCTTCAGAACGGCGATGCGAGACCGCCCCGAATACGCGGCCGCCTCCCCGCTGGCCCAGTTCGTGGTTGCGATCATCGCCTTGGTCTTCATGGTCTTCGTCGTCGGCTCGTTCGCCACTCTCGCGCTCGGGGTGATCGGCACCTCGCTGCAGGATGTGGGGCTGCCGGGCCTGCTCTTCCTCGGGTTCCCGTTGGTCGTGCTCGCGGTGATCATCATCGTGGCGGTGACCCTGATCCGCCGGCACTTCCGCGGAGGCGGACGCTGGGAACGCTGGATGCGCCTCGACCGGTTCGCCGTCGCCAACGGCCTGACGTTCTCACCCTTGAGTCGCGACCCGCAGTACCCGGGCATGATCTTCGGACAGGGGCGCTCCCGGGTGGCACTCGACCACCTGCGCTCGAGCGAAGGCCGCTTCCTCGACTACGGCACCTACCGCTACGTCACGGGCAGCGGCAAGAATTCGACGACCCACACCTGGGGCTTCGTCGCGCTCGAGCTCGACCGCTCGCTGCCCCACATGGTGCTCGACGCCAAGGCGAACAATGGCCTGTTCGGCAGCACGATCGGCATCGCGTTCTCGAAGGACCAGATCCTCTCGCTCGAGGGCGACTTCAACGAACACTTCACGCTGTACTGCCCCCGCGAGTACGAACGCGACGCGCTCTACGTCTTCACCCCCGATCTGATGGCCCTGGCGATCGACGAGGCCGCCGCGTTCGACATCGAGATCGTCGACAAGTGGATGTTCGTCTACAGCACCCGTGGGCTCGACCTTCTCGACCCGAGGCTTCAGGAGCGAGTGCATCGCATTCTCGCGACCGTCGGGACCAAGACCGTGAGCCAGACCGACCGTTACCGGGATGACCGGGTGCCGAGTTTCGAGGCGAACGTCGTCGCTCCGTCCGGGCAGCGCCTGCGCCGCGGGGTCTCCGCGGGCGCGATCGCGGTCGTCGCGGTCTTCCTCGTGATGTGGAGCTGGCCGTGGATCAGCGGCCTGTTCGGAGCGCTCCTGGGGCGCTAGGCCGTTGCCGCGGGCGCTGACCCGACAAGAGCGCGGCGCGCTTCGACGAGAGTGGTCAGATGCGTCGCCTCATCGAGCTGCGCGCGTTCGCGACCACGCCCCGTGATGATCCGCTGACGCGCGAACGCGAGCCGCGTGGCCTCACGGATGTAGTGGCGCATCTCGCGGCCCTTGCCGTGGGAGCGAGCCCAGGCCATCGCCTGGCGACGTCCGGCGCCGGTGGCGAGGGCATCCACCTCGTCGGGCGCGAACCAGCCTGCCGCCGCGTACTCCGAGATGCGGTCGTGGGTCAGGCGCGCTTCGCGGCGACGCAGGTAGAACACGAACCACACGGCGAGCGCGAAGAGCGGGAACTGCACCAGGGCGTAGTAGCCGAAGAAGTCGGTGATGAAGAAGAGCGAGCCGTTCCACAGCGCGTGCAGGAGCATCGCCGGGATCAGGCCGAGCAGCCAGAAGCCGATCGCTCCGAAGGCTCCCGTGCGATGAGCGGCGAGGCCCAGCGCGAAGCCCGTGCACGCCGTGAACATCACGTGGGCGAAGGGCGACATGAGACCGCGGATCAGGAAGATCTCGAAGGTGCCGGCATCCACCCCGCCCGCTTCGACGAGCTGAGAGCCGAAGTAGAGGATGTTCTCGGTGAACGCGAACCCGCCCGCGACCCACGCGCCGTAGACGAGACCGTCGACCGGGCCGTCGAAGTGGCGACGGGCGAACCAGAAGATCAGCAGCAGACCGAGACCCTTGCCGACCTCCTCGACGATCGGGGCCTGGATCGCGGCGGAGAAGAACTCGTAGCCGGGGCCGGGGCCCCCGAGCGAGTTGATGACATTGTCGATCTCGGCGCCCACGAGAAGCGCGATCAGCACCGAGACGCCGGCGCCCCACAGGAACGCGAAGACGATGATGCGGCGCGGCTCGGGCTCCCACTTGTCGATCCAGCGCACGCCGAAGAAGACGATGGCGAGCGGGATGAGCGCCATGATGCCACCGAGCGCGAAGGCATCGACCCCGAGGCCCGCGATGAGCCAGACGACGACGAACAAGGTCGTGAGGCCGACGAGGAGCACACCGATGACGAGGAGCACCACGCGACCGGCGCCTGACGACGTGGGCGGAGCCACGCCGGGCGGTGCCGCCGTGACAGCTGCCTCGGCGGGAGCGGTCGGGGCGGCGGTCGGCGTGATCGGGGCGTCGCTCATGTCTCCCGACCCTAGCGGGTGCAGGAGGGCTCGGTCATCCCTGCTGCTCGCGCAGGATCTGCAACGCGCGGGTCACGCGATCGCCGAGACCGGCGACGGGCTTGCGTGAGATCTTCTCCCCCTCGATGAGCAGCTGCTCGGCCTCGGAGCGGAACTGCACCTGCGCCTCGCGCACCGCCGCGAGCAGCTCGAGCGAGCGGCGGGCGCCGACGATCGAGAGCACGGCGCTCAGCACGACAGCCGTGATGGCGAGCGCGATCAGCGGAAGCGCCTCGGCATGCTCCCCCGCCGCGAGGGCGAGCGGCACGATCGTCAGCAGCGGGATCGCCGGAGGGATCAGGCGTTGCGGTCGCCGCACGATCCAGCCGGCGGTGGACTTGAGCGAGAGGTCGA
>CALRZA010000294.1:0-3313 GCA_943372535.1 Auritidibacter sp. Marseille-P8566 | reverse complement strand
AAGAGCTGCTCGTCTTCGGTGGCGCGCTTGCCCGGCAGCCACAGCGCCATCGCGACGGGCGCGACGACCGCGGCCGTCAGGGCAGCCACCCAGATCCAGGTGCCGTCGAACGTCAGGTTGGCGGCCCACAGCAGGCCGACCCACGTGATCGCGGTCGCGGCGGCGGCCACGGCGGGCAGCAGCAGGATGCCGTAGGTCGTGCGTTCGGGCAGCAGATAGCGCGCGATGAGGCCGAGGCAGGCACCGATCACCGTGACGAAGAGCAGCTCCATGGTCGCGACTCTAGGCGACGAAGCCGATGCGGCGCGACTCCTCGGAGCCGACCTCGATGTAGGCCAGGCTCACGGTGGGCACGAGGTAGATCTTGCCCTTGTCGTCAGCGAGCTTAATGAACTTGGCGTCCGAGTCGAGGGCGCCCGCGATGATCTTCTCCACGTCGGCCGCGGTCTGCGACGACTCGAAGTTGATCTCACGGGGGGAGTTGGCGATACCGATGCGAATGTCCACGGACACAGGCTACGACACAACGACCCCCTCGTTCGGCGCCGTTCTCTCTGAGCGGAGCGCGGTGGGCTCTGAACACTGTCGGCCCGGGCCGCTAGCGTGGGTCGAGTGAGTGCAGCCGGGTTTGTCGTGAGCGGGGATGCCGCTGCCGCGATCCGGCCCGTCACCCTCGACCCGTCCCAGCACGCGATCGTCGCCCTGCCCGATGACGCCTCCGCCGCCGTGCTCGGCGCGCCCGGCACCGGCAAGACGACGACCCTCATCGAGACGGTCGCCGATCGGGTGCTCGCCCGCGGCTGGCCGACGGATGCCGTGCTCGCCCTCACCTCCTCCCGCCACACCGCGACGCGCCTGCGCGACGCCCTTGCGCTGCGCCTCGCCCGGCCGACGACCGGCCCGCTCGCCCGCACGGTGAACTCGCTCGCGTTCGAGATCGTGCGCGATGCGGCTCGCGAGGCCGGCTCGCCGCCGCCCCGCCTCATCAGCGGCGCCGAGCAGGATGCCGAACTCGCCTCGCTGCTCGAGGGTCACCTCGCCGAGGGCACCGGCCCGCGCTGGCCCGAGCACCTGGGCCCGGAGGTGCGGGCTCTGCGCGTGTTCCGCACCGAGCTGCGCGACCTCATGACCCGCGCGACGGAGTTCGACGTGCCGCCCGCCGAGCTGCGCCGTCTCGGTGAGAAGCACGGGCATCCCGCGTGGTCCGCCGCGGCCGACCTCATCGATGAGTACAGCCAAGTGCTGGCCTACCGCTCCGAGACCCGGTTCGATCAGGCCGAGCTCGCGCGCTACGCGATCGCGGCGGTCGAGCGCGGTGACGCGGGGGAGAGGGTCTCGAGCCTGCGTCTGCTGCTCGTCGACGACCTGCAGGAGGCGACCGAGTCGACCCTCGGGCTGCTGCGGGCGCTCGCGGACCGCGGGGTCGCGATCATCGCCTTCGGCGACCCGGATGTCGCGGCAAACGCCTTCCGCGGCGGCGAACCCGACGCCCTCGGCCGCCTGGCCTCCGTGCTGGCCCGCCCGACCCTCGCGACGCACACGCTCACGACGAGTCACCGCCAGGGACCGGCACTGCGGGCCTTCACCGCCTCGATCACGGAGCGCATCGGCGCGGCGGCGGCAGGCACGCAGCGTGCCGCGGTCGCCGGCGCCGTCGATGCGGAGACCCCGCTCGCGAAGGCGGAGGCGCCGAGCGCCGCGCGCGAGTGGTCGACCGTGGCCCGCGCTCTGCGCGAGGAGCACCTCACGCGCGGCGTGCCGTGGAACGCGATGGCCGTCGTCGTGCGCAGCGGCGCCCAGCTCGCTCCCGCGATGCGCGCCCTCGCGCTCGCCGAGGTGCCCACCCGATCCACCGTCGGCGGCACGGCGTTGCGGGACGACCACGCGGCCCGCTCACTGCTGCGTCTCGTCGCGACCGGGATCGGTCAGCTCGAGCTCACTCCTGAGATCGCCACCGAGCTGCTGCTCGGCCCGTTCGGCGGGTTCGACCGGCTCGCCCTGCGGCGCCTGCGGATCGCGTTGCGCGCGGAGGAACTCGCCGGGGGCGGCACCCGACCCGGCGACGACCTGCTCGTCGAGGCCCTCGTGTCGCCCGCGCGCCTCGTGACGATCGACCACCGCGTCGCCCGCGCCGCCGAGCGCCTCGCGGGCACGCTCGCTCAGCTGCGGGAGAGCGACGGCTCGATCGAAGAGCTGCTCTGGATCGCCTGGGAGCGCAGCGGGCTGGCCCGCACCTGGCACGACCAGGCCCTCGGCACGGGCATCACGGCAGCGGAGGCCAACCGTCACCTCGACGGCGTCGTCGCCCTCTTCACGTCGGCCAAGCGCTACGTCGAGAGACGGCCGGATGCCCCACCGTCGACCTACCTCGACGAGGTCCTGCTCGCCGAGGTGCCGGAGGACACCCTGTCCCCGCGCGCCAACGACGACTCCGTGCTCGTCACGACCCCGGCCGGCACGGTCGGCCTCGAGTTCGACACGGTCGTCGTCGGCGGCCTGCAGGACGGCGCGTGGCCCAACCTGCGGCTGCGCGGCTCGCTCCTGGCACCGCAGGAGCTCGTGCGCGTCATCACCGGGGTCGAGTCGAGCGTCGTCGACGAGCGCAAGCAGGTGCTCGGTGACGAACTGAGGCTCTTCGCGCTCGCGGTCTCGCGGGCGACGCGCCGAGTCATCCTCGCCGCGGTCGCCAACGATGACGAAGCACCGAGCGTCTTCCTGACCCTGCTGCCCGCGGATGCCGCCACGCTCGACCCGCGGCTCGTGCCGCTGTCGTTGCGGGCTCAGGTCGGGCGGCTCCGGCGCGACCTCGCAGCCGGACGCTTCGCGCCCCAGGCCGCCGCCTCGCTCGCCGCGCTCGGCGTCGAGTCGGTTCCCGGGGCCGACCCCGACGACTGGCACGGCCTGCTCGAGCCCAGCACGACGACGCCGCTCTTCGAGGGCGAGCAGGTTCCCGTCTCACCGTCCGTCATCGAGAAGCTCATGGAGAGCCCGCTCGACTGGTTCCTCGAGCGGGTCGCGGGCAGCGAATCCGGCGTCATCGCCGCGGTCGGCACGATCGTGCACTGGGCGATGGAGACCGCGCCCGAACCCACGCGCGAGGCGTTGTGGGCTGCCGTCGAGAGCCGCTGGAGCGAGCTCGTGTTCGAGGCGCCGTGGCTCGCGGAGCGGCAGAAGCGCATCGCACGCACCTTCACCGAAGCGCTCGCCGAGTATCTCGCCGACATCGAGCGTGCCGGCGTCACGCTCGTCGGCGCGGAGAGCCGGTTCCGGCTCGAGGTCGACCGCGCGATCCTCTCCGGCTCGATCGACCGGG
>CALRZA010000293.1:0-3317 GCA_943372535.1 Auritidibacter sp. Marseille-P8566 | reverse complement strand
CGAGATCCAGCGTCTCGTGCGCGGCAGCTTCGGGCGCGCGATGCTGCGCCGCTCCCTGCCCGAGGCCCTGCGTCGCGTGCAGGAGCACCGGGACGCCGGTCACCGCACCATCCTCGTCACCGGCACGATCGACCTCATGGTCGAGCCGTTCCTGCCCTACTTCGACGAGGTCGTCGCCGGGCGCATGCACGAGAAGGACGGCGTGCTCACCGGCTACCTGGCCGATCCCCCGCTCGTGGATGAGGCCCGCGCCGCCTGGCTGCGTCACTACGCGCGTCGGGGCGGCTACAACCTCACCCAGTCGTATGGCTACGGCGACAGCCATGCCGACCTCGTCTGGCTCCAGCTGCTGGGCCACGCGACCGCCGTGAATCCCGACATCGACCTCTACCGACACGCTCAGGAGAAACGGTGGACCGTGGTTGACTGGACGCGTCGCGGCACCGCACCGGCGCCTCGACCCACCCCGAACGTGACGGCCTCCGAAGACCACCCGAACGAAACGGAAGGAGCAGGGCCGGCCGCAACCGCGGACGCGCCCACGGCATCCCATGGCCTTTGACATCGATCGCTACACCGCCACCTCGACGAGCGTCGCGTGGGCCGATCTCGACTTCGACCAGTTCGAGACGAACCCGCTACCCGAGGACACGCTGCGCAGCCTGCGCTACATGTGCGACATCGAGTACCACACGGTCTGCTACCTGCGGGATCTGCTCGTGACCCCCTCGCACAAGGAGGCCGACGTCAGCGCCTTCATGACGATGTGGAACCGCGAGGAGTTCTGGCACGGCGAGGCTCTGGCCGCCGTGCTCGCCAAGCACGGCGTCACTGTCGACTTCGACCAGCTCAAGGCCACCCGCCTCAAGCTCGGCTGGAAGGACCGCCTCGACCCGATCAAGCAGTCGATGCTCGGCAACGTCGTGGGCAAGGACTTCATCGCGGTGCACATGATCTGGGGCGCCACCAACGAGTGGTCGGCCGTCGCCGCCTACAACCGGCTCGCCGACCTGCAGAACCACCCGGTGCTCGCCGAGCTGCTGCGCCGCATCGCCAAGCAGGAGGCGCGCCACGTCGCGTTCTACGCGACGCAGGCCCGCGAGCGCCTCGCGAAGAGCAAGAAGGCCCAGGTTCTCGCCCGCCTCGCTCTGAAGTACGCGTGGGGCCCCGTGGGATCGTCGGTCATGGATCCCGACGAGGTCACCCATGTCATGGGGCACCTCTTCGCCGGGCCCGAGGGGTTGCGCGAGATCCGCAAGCTCGACGAGCACGTGCAGCGCATGCCCGGACTCGAGGGCCTCACGATCGTCGAGACCTCGATGAAGAAGTACGGCGTCGCGGCCTAGGTCTCAGTCGAACAGCTCGCTGAGCCAGTTCTCCTTCTTCTTGCGGTAGTACGGCTGCTGTCCGTACGCCGGTTGCGCATAGCCCGGCTGGGCGTAGCCCTGCGCGGGCGGCGCCGAGTACTGCTGCGGTGGGGGCGTGTAGGAGGCCGCCGGCGCTGCCGGCGACGGCGCCGTCATCGCGCCCGCCCGATCGATGATCTTGTCGAGCTCACCGCGATCGAGCCAGACCCCCCGGCACTCGGGACAGTAGTCGATCTCGATCCCGTTCCGCTCACTCATCACCAGGGCCACGTTGTCAGAAGGACACTTCATGTATTCATTCTGACCGCGAATGCTTGACGGATGCTGTGATCGCCAACGCTGGTAGGTTGGGGCGCGTGAGTGTACGAATCGAACGCGTCGATCTGCCGGGAATCGGCGTGCGCAGCGACGTGATCACCGAAGACGGTCGCCGGGTCAGCGTGGTCTCCCACCGTTCCGGCGAGCGCGACATCGCCATGTTCGATGTGGATGACCCGGACGCCTGCACCGGCTCCGTGCCCCTCACTGACGACGAGGCCGCCGCCCTCGCCGAGGTGCTCGGTGCCTCGCTCCAGCTCTCGCGCCTGTCGGCGCTCGGAGACCCGTCGATCGGGCTCTACACCGAGGAGATCTCGCTGCCGACCGAGTCGGGCTACATCGGTCGCCCGATGGGCGACACCAAGGCTCGCACCCTGACGAGCACGTCGATCGTGGCGATCCTGCGCAACTCCGCCGTGCTGCCCTCGCCGACGCCGGATGTCGTGTTCGAGCCCGGTGACGTGCTCGTGGCCGTGGGAACGCGCAAGGGCCTCGACGCCCTGGCCGCCCTCATCGACCGCGGCCCGAGCTAAGGCGCCGATGCACCCCACGACCGTTCTGCTCATCGAGGTCGGTGCCCTCCTCCTCGTGCTGAGCCTGCTCGGTCGTCTCGCCCTGCGCATCGGCATCTCGCCGATCCCGCTCTACCTCCTCGCCGGCCTCGCGGTCGGGCATGGCGGCATCGTGCCGCTGGATGCCAGCGAGGAGTTCTTCGAGGTCGGCTCCCAGATCGGCGTCATCCTTCTGCTCGCGATGCTCGGCCTCGAGTACTCCGCCGACGAACTCATCGGCAGCCTCAAGCGCTCTCGCGTGGCCGGACTCATCGACGGGCTGCTCAACGCGCTGCCGGGCGCCGCCTTCGCCCTCATCCTCGGCTGGGACTGGGTCGCCGCGGTCGCTCTCGCGGGCGTGACGTGGGTCTCGTCGTCCGGGGTGATCGCCAAGGTGCTCCGCGACCTCGGTCGCCTGAGCAACCGCGAAACGCCGACCGTACTGTCGATCCTCGTCATCGAGGATCTCGCGATGGCGTTCTATCTGCCCATCCTCTCGGCCCTCGTGATCGGGGCCGGGCTCCTGCAGGGGGCGACGACGGTCGTCATCGCGGTGAGCGTCGTGGCGGTCATCCTGTATCTCGCCCTGCGCCACGGGCGGATCGTGTCGGCACTGTTCCCCAGCAAGCATGCCGAGCCTCTGCTGCTGGGAGTGCTCGGCCTCACGATGCTCGTCGCCGGGCTCGCGGAGCAGGTCAGCGTGTCGGCCGCAGTCGGCGCCTTCCTCGTCGGCATCGCCTTGTCGGGCCCCGTGGCCCACTCCGCTGAAGCGGTGCTCTCGCCCCTGCGCGACCTCTTCGCCGCGGTCTTCTTCGTGTTCTTCGGCATCACGACCGATCCGGCGGACATCGTGCCGGTGCTGCTGCCCGCGTTCATCCTCGCGGTCATCACGATGGCCACGAAAACGCTCACGGGCTATCTCGCGGCCCGGCGGGCGGGGATCGGGGTGCCGGGCCGCTGGCGTACCGGCCTCGTGCTGACGCCCCGCGGCGAGTTCTCGATCGTCATCGCCGGACTCGCCGTGAGCGTCGGGATCGAGCCGCAGCTCGCCCCGCTCGCCGCCGCCTACGTGCTGATCACG
>CALRZA010000292.1:0-3328 GCA_943372535.1 Auritidibacter sp. Marseille-P8566 | reverse complement strand
GATGATCCGGCTCGCTACGAGCGCGAGTGGCGCCGGTCGACGCGGGACTTCCGCGTGCTCACCGACGGATTGGTGCGCGCCGCCTCGTCACCGTTGCGCGCGGTGATCGTGCCGGCGGCATCCCGATTGCCGGGTCTGTACGGCGCGATCGTCGAGCGTCTAGCTCGTTAGGAGCGGCTGGCGCGATAGGTCAGGTGGCGCAGCAGCGTCTCCGCCGGTCCGCGGATGCCGCGGCGCTCCATCAGGTCGGCGACGGCCACCGAGACCACCCACACCACGATCGCGTAGGCGACGATCGACCACGAGCTCAGCTCGGCACCCAAGCCGAGGCCCCACGCGCTCATGACGGGAGCGAACGCCACGGACTGGGCCAGGTAGAACGTCATCGAGCGGGTGCCGACGGCGCGGATCGCGGTCGTGACGCGACCGACCCGGGTGAGGCGGGCGCTGATCAGTGCGAAGACGGCGATGTAGCCCAGCCCGCCGGCGAGTCCCGTGGCCGTCTGGATCAGCGTGAACATGAAGTCGAGGGACGTGGGGATGCCGAACAGCTCGGCGTTCTGCGCCGCCGTCACCGCGCCGCCGAGCCACGCGATCGTGATGCCGATGACGGCAACTCGGCTCAGCAGCGGCCGGTGCTCGGACGGGTTCTCGAGGATGCGGTGCCGTGCGGCCACGATCGCGATGAGGATCATCGTGGGCACCGCGAACGCGACCGCGAGCAGTGCGGTGGCGGGGGCCCACGTGGTCAGGCGTTCCAGGATCGAGGCGGGATAGGAGTCCGTGGCGATGCCGAGACCGCTCAGGGCGGAGGGGTATGAACCATCCCCGCCCGATCCCTCCTGCCACATCGCGAATCCGAGGGCGAAGAGGGCCAGCGCCAGGACCGTGAGCGCGCTCGCGAAGCCGATGGCCCAGCGCAGGAGCGTGCGATCCCGGCTGCGGAGGAACAGCCAGGAGATCAGCAGCCCGGCGAGTCCGTAGGCGCCGATGATGTCGCCCGCCCACAGCAGCGCGGCGTGCACGAGGCCGAAGGCGAGCATCCACAGGTGGCGCCGGCGCATCAGGCGAGCGGCGTCGCGGGGATCGGTGCCGAGGGCGAGCTGACGCGAGTACAGCTGCCACAGGCCGTAGCCGAAGAGGGCGGCGAACATCGGATAGCTGCGCCCGTCGATCGCGATGAGCGAGATTGTCTGAACGACGCGGTCGAGCGCATCGCCCTCCACCGGCCAGCCCGCGAGGTCGCGCGACGTGCCAGCCCAGAGGTACCACGACGAGTTCGCGATCGCGATGAAGAGCAGCAGGGCCCCGCGCGCGAGATCCGGGGCGAGGGCGCGGTCGGCGACGGCCGTGGGTGCGGGGGTCGAGGTCACGGGCACAGGATATCGGCGGGACGTGACCGGTTAGCGGGGAGCGGGGGCGCTCGCCGCCGCATCCGCGGGGGCGCGCCGGATGAGGAAGCCGAACGCCGCCGCGACGAAGAACATCAGCACGCCGTAGATGGCGGCCGGCAGCGACATCTCGACGTTGAGCAGCACGGTCTGCGCGATCACGATCGCGAGGGTCGCGTTGTGGATGCCGATCTCGAACGAGCTCGCGACCGCCTGCTCGTGGCTCACGCGGAACAAGCGCGGCACCAGGAAGCCGAGCGTCAGGCTGAGGAGGCAGAACAGCACGACGATGCCCGCCAGCGAGGCGATGTTCTCGAGCAGGATCGTGAGGTTGGCGACGACGGCACCCGCGATCACGATGGCGAGGATGATCACCGACGCGATGCGCACCGGCTTGTCCATCGCCTTCGCGAAAGCGGGCTTCCACCAGCGCACGAGCATGCCGGCGGCCACGGGAAGCAGGACGATCGCGAACACTTCGAGAGCCTTGGCGAACTGGATGCCGAGCTGGTCATCCCCGGGCAGGAAGTACGCGATCGCGAGGTTCGCGATCAGCGGCAACGTGAATACGGCGATGACCGAGTTGATCGCGGTCAGCGAGATGTTGAGGGCGATATCGCCGCGGAACAGGTGGCTGTAGAGGTTCGCGGTCGTCCCTCCGGGTGACGCGGCGAGCAGCAGCATGCCGACGGCGAGCACGGGCGGCAGCTGGAAGGCGAGAACCAGTGCGAAGCAGATCGCGGGCAGCAGGATCAGCTGGCACACCAGCGCGATGATGACCGCCTTGGGATGCTTGGCGACCCGCGCGAAGTCGCCGACCGTGAGACTCAGCCCGAGCCCCAGCATGATGATGCCGAGGGCGACGGGCAGCAGCACGGTGGTCATCATCGATCCCATCCCGCCATCCAACCGGATGGGAGCGAGTGCCGCTAGCCGAGCAGCAGCGGAATGAGCTCGCGCGGGTGGTCGACCTGCGCGATCGAACCGGCCTCCTCGCCCGGCTCGGAGTAGCCCCAGTTCACGAAGATCGCCGGGATGCCGTGGGCCGCGGCCCCCTGCACGTCATAGTCGCGATCGCCCACCATCACCGGCCGGCTCGTGTCGACGCCGATCATTCCGAAGCGCGTGATCGCCTCGGCGATCACATCCTTCTTCGCGCTGCGGATCTCGTCGATGGAGGACCCGGAGATCACACGGAAGTTCGAGGTGAGGTTGCCGTGGTCGAGGATGATCGAGGCCGGGAACTCCGGCTTGGACGTCGCGAGGCCCAGCGGCGTGCCCGAGTCGTGGATCGCACGCAGCACGGCGGGAATGCCCTCGAAGATCGGCGACCCGGCACCGGCGTGCTCGAGGTAGTGCTGGCGGTAGATCGCGAGAGCCTGAGCCGACTCCTCGGGGGTCATTCCGGCGCGGTCCCGGAACGAGTCGAGGATCGGCGGACCCACCCAGAGCCGCAGCTCGTCCGGGGTCGGAACCGGCAGTCCCATCTGCTCGAACATGTACCCGAGCGAGGCGGTGATGCCGGGGGCGGAGTCCGCGATCGTGCCGTCGAGGTCGAACAGGATGCAGGTCCAGTCGGGAGGGGTCATCACTTCAGAATAGGCGGGAGTGCCCGTCGTCGAGCCCGCGCAGCTCGTCGTAGTCGAGCAGCACGCAGCGGATGCCCCGATCCTGGGCGAGCGTGCGCGCCTGCGGCTTGATCTCCTGGGCCGCGAAGACTCCGGCGACCGGAGCGAGCAGCGGATCGCGGTTCATGAGCTCCAGATAGCGCGTGAGCTGCTCGACGCCGTCGATGTCGCCGCGACGCTTGATCTCGACCGCGACACTGCCGCCCGCCGCATCCGTCGCCAGGATGTCGACGGGACCGATCGCGGTCATGTACTCCCGACGCACCAGCCGGTAGCCCTCTCCGAGCACCTCGATCTGCTCGGCGAGGA
>CALRZA010000291.1:0-3331 GCA_943372535.1 Auritidibacter sp. Marseille-P8566 | reverse complement strand
CCCGGAACCACCCCGCTGCCGTCGGCCCCGAGAGGCTGCACGAGGAGGAGGCCGGGAGCAAGGTTCTCGAACGACGACGCGAAGGTCTCGGTGCCGTTCCACACGATCGCCGTGACGTTGGCGGCGATCTCGTCCCCTTCGGCGACGGTCTCGCCCGACCCCTGACGCATTGCCGCGATCAGCAGGTCGGCGGGCGCTGCTGCGTCGCCCCAGGTGAAACCGGGCTGACCCGAGGGTGCGAACACGACCGACGGGAACCCGGACGGGAGGAACTGGTCGGCTCCGGTCGCCTGGCCGGGGTAGGCGGCGGTGATGTCGCTCACCGTCACGAGAGTCGTGTCCGGCGCCAGCCCGAGCGCATCCGGACCGAACAACTGCTCGGCCGTTCCGGTCACGACGAGACGCGAGCTGGGCGACGAGCAGGTGACGGCCTGCGTCAGCGGGAACGACCCCTCGACGAACGAGCGCAGTTCGACCGCGACGAGCTCGCCACCCTGCGTGGCGAGCGGCTCACCCGAGGTGCCGTCGTAGATCGAGATCGAGATCTCGACCGCATCGGAGGTCGCGATCGACGAGTCGTCGCCGCTCTCGAGCTCCGCGACCTCGACGTCGGTCGACACGAGCGGGGTCGGGAACGACGCGCGCGGGTCGGAACCGAGCGAGCCGGGCGCGTCGACGAGAGCCGCGTTCCCGGTCGGCGCGCAGGTCTCAACGAAGGCGGGAGCAGCGGCGCACGCGGTCAGGGAGGCCACCAGACCCGCGGTCACGACAAGGGCGGGGAGCTTGCGCACGAACACTCTTCTCTCGTTCTCGGATACCGAGGGCTACTCTACTGGCTCGCCCGTCGCCGCTCGTGCGGCCGACTGGGCCTCGCGGGCGGCCCGACGCAGGGACTTGTCGCTCGCCTGTCGCTCACCGAGCGCACCCGGGGTCCACGCCTCGACATCCTCGTCGGTGTAGTCCGACTTGGAGGCGCGGCGCTTGAGCGCGGGCAGAACGGCGCCCGGGGCCAGCCGGCGGGCCACGAGCAGGAAGCCGGTGTGGCCGATCATGCGGTGGTCGGGGCGCACGGCGAGGCCTTCGACGTGCCAGGTGCGGATCATCGTCTCGCTCGGCTCGGGGTCGGTGAAGGCGCCGGTCGCACGGATGGCCTCCGCGACCCGCGAGAGCTGCGTCACGGTCGCGATGTAGCAGATGAGCACTCCCCCGGGCGTGAGGGCATCGGCGACGACGTCGAGGCACTCCCACGGAGCGAGCATGTCGAGCACGACGCGGTCGACGGTGCCGGGCTGCGCCACCTCCGGAAGCGCCTCCTGCAGGTCGCCGACGGTGATCGACCAGTTCGTCGGGGTCTCGCCGAGGAAGGTGGTGACGTTGCCGCGAGCGACCTCCGCGAACTCCTCGCGGCGCTCGAAGGAGCGCAGGGTGCCCTCGGGGCCGATTGCGCGCAGGAGCCAGAGCGAGAGCGCCCCGGATCCCACGCCGGCCTCGACGACGGTCGCGCCCGGGAAGATGTCGGCCTGGCCGATGATCTGAGCGGCATCCTTCGGGTAGATGATCGCCGCGCCACGCGGCATCGACATGACGAAGTCCGTCAGAAGCGGTCGCAGGGCGAGGTACTCGATGCCGTTCGACGAGGTGACGACCGAGCCGTCGGGCTGTCCGATCACGAGGTCGTGGCTGAGGATGCCGCGGTGCGTGTGGAACGACCCGCCCGTCTCGAGGGTGATCGTGTTGAGGTGCCCCTTCGGACCGGTGAGCTGCACCCGGTCGCCGACGCGGAACGGTCCGGACTGCCGCCGACCGGTCATCGGCTGACTCCGGCATGGGCGGCCGCGAGGTCGGCGACCGTGCGGCCGGCGAGAGACGGCCACAGCACGTGGGCACCCGACCCTTCGAGTGAGAGAAGGAAGGGCACACCGATCGTGGTGGCACCGGCGGCGACCGCGGACCCCACGCCCGCGGTGGAGTCCTCGATGGCGATGCAGTCGGCGATGGAGACCCCGAGCAGCTCCGCGCCCCGCAGGTAGGGCTCGGGGTGCGGCTTCGCGTGCTCGACGTCGTCGCCCGACACGACGGCATCGAAGCCGACGAACCCGAGCCGGTCGGCCACGTGGTGGGCCATGCGGCTGATCGACATCGTGACGAGCGCCGTCGGAACCCCCGCCTGTCGCAGCTCGGTCAGCAGCTCGAGGGCGCCGGGCCGCCACGGGATGCCCTTCTCGACGAGCTGGTCGATGACATCGTCGGTCAGGCGGGCGATGATCTCGTCCTCGGAGAGCGTGACGCCCTTCGACTGGATGATGCGCGCCGAGTGCCAGAGGCCCTGTCCGACGAGCTGCATCGCCTCTTCGTGGGTCCAGTCACCCCCGAATTCGTGGATGAGCGAGGTCTCCCCCGCGATCCAGTACGGTTCCGTGTCGACGAGGGTGCCATCCATGTCCCAGAGGACGGCGGCGGGAAGGGCGTGGGTCACAACGCACCATCGTAGTTCTATCCTTGAACGAGCCGACGGTGACCGACCGCGGCGATCAGTCTGTCAGGAGCCCTGTGCCAGTCACCCCCTTCACGAGCGGACGACTCCTCGTGGTCGCGTTCGAGGGCTGGAACGACGCGGGCGAGGCGGCGAGCGGTGCCGTGCGGTCGCTCAAGGCCCACCTCGACCTGGATCCCATCGCCGAGGTCGATCCCGAGGACTACTTCGACTACCAGTTCAGTCGCCCGACCGTCGCCAATGACGAGAACGGCGACCGTCAGCTCATCTGGCCGAGCGTGACCGTCTACGGCCCGACGCAGCCCCACGCACCGGTCTTCGGCACGGATGGCCTCGTCGGCCCGCAGCTCTACCTCTTGCTCGGCACCGAACCGTCGCGCGGATGGAAGACCTTCACCCACGAGATCATGGACGTGATCGAGAGCAACGAGATCACCGGCATCGTGTTCCTTGGCGCGATGCTCGCCGACGTGCCTCACTCGCGCCCGATCTCGATCTTCACCTCGAGCGAGAATGCGGGAGTGCGAGCCGCCCTCGATCTCGAGCGCAGCAGCTACGAGGGCCCGGTGGGCATCCTCTCGGTCCTCGCGGATGCCGCCGAGAAGCACGGCATCGCCACGATGTCGATCTGGGCTTCGGTGCCGCACTACGTGCACAACGCCCCGTCGCCCAAGGCGACGCTCGCGATCATCGACACGCTCGAGCAGATCCTCGGGATCGCGATCCCCCGCGACGAGCTCGCGACCGAGGCGGCGGCGTGGGAGAGCGGCATCGATGCGCTCGCCGGCGACGACGAGGACATGGCCTCGTACATCGAGCAGTTGGAACAGGCGCGCG
>CALRZA010000290.1:0-3359 GCA_943372535.1 Auritidibacter sp. Marseille-P8566 | reverse complement strand
GAGCAGGCGCGGCATCCAGTCGAAGGGCAGCGCGCTCGCCGACCCCACGAGCACGATGTTGCCGAATCTGCGCCCCTTGAGCACCTGCGTCTCGGCGAGGGCCGCGACGGTGCCGAGCACGCTCGCGAGCGTCGCCGCTTGGCCGCGCGCGAAGACGAGGCCCGGGCCGTCGGCGATGTTGGCGAGCAGGATGCCGTGGGGCGCGAGCATCGCGGCCGCCGTGCGGTAGAACTCGAGGCTGGTCACGTGCGCCGGCGTGCGGGCCCCCGCGAAGACGTCGACGACGAGGAGGTCGACCGTGCCGCGCAGGCCGGCGGGCAGCTTCTCGAGAACGGCCCGGGCATCCCCGTGGCGCACCCGGATCGACGCGCGGCTCGACCACGGCAGCTCCTCGCGCACGAAGTCGACGAGCGCGGACTCGAGCTCGATCACCTGCTGGCGGGATCCCGGCCGGGTCGCCTCGATGTAGCGGGGGAGCGTGAGCGCGCCCGCCCCGAGATGCACCGCCGTGATCGGCTCGCCGGGCATCCCGAGTTGATCGATCACGTGGCCCATGCGCTGCACGTACTCGAAGAAGAGCTGAGTGGGGTCCTCGATGTTCACGTGCGACTGGGGCGTGCCATCGACGACGAGCGTGTACGCACCGGGCACCCAGCGGTCGGCGGTGATGACGGCCTGGTAGCCGTTGGAGAGGGTGCGCGAAGGCGGGTCGACCACGCACCCACCCTGCCACAGGGCAACCCCCCTCATGGGCGGTTTCGCGAGCAGCGCCAGCATGGATACACTCTCTGGGTTCTGTACGAGAGGAATTCTCCGTGTCGCTCTACGACCAGCTCGGTGGCGAGGCAGCGCTCGCCGCTGCGGTCGAGGAGTTCTACACGAGAATGCAGCTCGATCCCGAGGTCGCGAGCTGGTTCGACGGGATCGACCTGACCGAGCTCAAGGATCACCAGCGGGCGTTCCTCGCGGTCGGCCTCGGCGGGCCGGAGCACTACACCGGCCGCAGCATGCGCAATGCGCATGCGGGTCTGGGCATCACCGACGCGATCTTCACCCGCACGGTCGACCATCTCGCCGAGACGCTCGCCTCACTCGGCGTCGACGAGCCGATCGTCGGCAAGGTCGTGCGGCGCATCGAGATGATGCGCGCCGCGATCGTGCAGATCAGCTGAGCTCGTCTGCCGTGTTCGACCAGCGGGGCGATCCACCGGCTGACGCACTCGCAAACATTCCCAGTACCGCTCGCGTGCCAAAACTGGGATGCTCTCAGTAACCGGTGTCAACCCGATCGCCGGAGGTGCGCGTCGTGAGGACATGAGCGTGGCGGTGAGCGAGAAGATCCAGCTGGATCTCGATGCCTTCGTCGCGTCCGAATACCCGAAGGTCGTCGCCGCGGTCGGCCTGATCACCGGCAATCGGCAGGATGCCGCCGACGCCGTGCAGGATGCGATCGTCGGGTTCCTGGCGAAGCCGCCCGCGCATCCCGTGAACAATCTCGCGGCCTGGTTCACCGTGGTCGCGAGCAATCGCGTCAAGGACGGCTATCGTAGCGACGCCGCCCGCCAGCGGGCCGTGGCCAAGCTCGGCATGCCCGTTGAAGAGGCCACCGACGCGATCGAGCTTCTCGACGTCGATGTGGCCAACGCGCTCAAGTCGCTGCCCCTGCAGCAACGCCAAGTGTGCGCCCTGCACTACCTCATGGACCAGTCGATCGAGACGATCGCAGAAGGACTCGGAGTCTCAGAAGGCACCGTGAAGACCCAGCTGCACCGAGCGCGCAAAGCGCTCGCCGCACGTCTGAGGAAGGAGGATCACCGTGTCTGAGATCGACGTTCTGCTAAGCGCGTCACTCAAGCGGCTCGCGCCGGATGGTGACACCGCCGGCGTCGCCGATGCCATCCGTTCGCGGGTGGATGCCGGCGACACCGGCACTCCCGCGAGCACCTCGGGCTTCGGCGCGGCTCGACCGTCCCTGATGTCGTGGCTTCCCTGGGCGGGCCTCGTGCTCGTGGCAGGCATCGTGGGCGGAAGCCTCGGCCCGCTCGGCGTCTTCGGCGCCCACGTCACCGAGGTGACGACCGCCTCGACTGCGACTCTGCAGCAGGATGCCACCGCCTCCCTCTGCATCGGCGGGGCCGAAGCCACGGAGCTTCCGGCGGGCCAGCGCGTGCTCGCGGTCGCCCGCGCCGACGACTCCAGCTGGCTCGGAGTGCGCGACCCGCTGAACATCGTGTCGACGGTGTGGGTGCCGGCCGACGCCGTGCAGATCGATAATGGGCAGGATGTCGCGGCCCTCCCCGTGGGCGGTGACTGCCCGCTCGTGGAGACCGCCGTCGTCGCGCCGCAAGCCCCCGTGACCCCGACCCCGACCCCGGGACCGGTGGCGAATGACACCACCGCACCCTCGGTGTCGGCCGGCAAGTGGACTCCCGAGGAGGTCTTCGGACGCACCGCCGCTCCCTACTGCGCGATCGAGACGCTGCTCGTCATCGACGCGACCGACGACGCGGGGATCGCGGCGGTGGCGGCGGTGGCGGATCGCCCGGAGGTCACGGTGACCCTTCTCGCGGTCTCGGGCTCTCAGTACACCTACGTTCTGTCGGCCGACTACGACACCGGACCCGACGTCGTGGTCAACGTCGTCGTGACGGCCACCGACAGCTCCGGCAACCAGACCGCGGTCACCCGATCGGTCACCCTCGTCTCCGCCGGCAACTGCGTGATCTGAGGATGCTGACACCATGACGATCCCCAAGTGGCTTCTCCCCGTGTTCGCGATCGTCGCGGCACTCGCCGTCGGCGTCGCCGCGACCCTGATCGGCCTGCGCTTCCAGCCGCAGGAGTCGATCGCGATCTCTCCCGAGACCATCACCGCGCCGGTGCTCGCGCCGCTCACCCCGGTCGACGAGAACGACCCGGACTCCGGCTATGTGTGGGGTCTCAGCGACACCGTCGGCACCCTCGATGTCAACGCACCGGGAACGGTACTCCCCGACGACCTCGACCTCGAAGAGGCCCTCGACCGCTATGCCGGATCATCCGACCCCGGCGCGGAGCTCGAGGCGATCGTGGAGGAGGCCGAAGCGGAGGCACCGGCCCCCGTGGGCGACAGCTGTGCCCCCGAGGATGGCGAGCTGCCCGCGGGCTGCCCGCCCGGCGCCATGGGCCGCATCTTCGCGCTCGTCGCCCCGCCCGAGCTCGAGGTCACCGGCCAGGCCTACCCGCCCACCGAGGCGCAGTACGCGGCGCGCGGCAACCCCACGGGTCCGCTCTGGTGCCTGCCGCCGGTGGGTCTGGGCGAGAACGACGTGCCGTTCGGCATCCTCTCCACCGTGCCGGCGAGCTTCACGGTGCTGTAC
>CALRZA010000289.1:0-3394 GCA_943372535.1 Auritidibacter sp. Marseille-P8566 | reverse complement strand
CCTCACCCCGCAGGGTGCGGCTTCCTTCGGGTGGTTCGCCTACGCGCCGCTCTCGAGCACGACGTTCTCGCCCGGCTACGGCGGCAACCTCTGGGTCTTCGGCCTCGCCCTCAGCGGTTTCGGCACGATCCTCGGTGGCGTGAACTTCATCACGACGATCATCACGATGCGCGCTCCCGGCATGACGATGTGGCGCATGCCGATCTTCACGTGGAACACCCTCGTCACCTCGCTGCTGGTGCTCATGGCGTTCCCGGTGCTGGCCGCGGCGATGTTCGCCCTCGGTGTCGACCGCGTCTTCGGCGGTCACATCTACGATCCCGCCAATGGCGGTGTGATCCTCTGGCAGCACCTGTTCTGGTTCTTCGGGCATCCGGAGGTCTACATCATCGCGCTGCCGTTCTTCGGCATCATCTCCGAGGTTCTCCCGGTCTTCAGCCGCAAGCCGATCTTCGGCTACAAGACCCTGGTCTTCGCGACGATCGCGATCGCCGCCCTGTCGATCACCGTGTGGGCTCACCACATGTACGTGACCGGGTCGGTGCTGCTGCCCTTCTTCGCCCTGCTCACGATGCTCATCGCGGTGCCGACCGGTGTGAAGATCTTCAACTGGGTGGGCACGATGTGGCGGGGCTCCGTCACGTTCGAGACCCCGATGCTGTGGGCGATCGGCTTCCTCATCACGTTCACGTTCGGTGGCCTCACCGGCGTGATCCTCGCGTCGCCGCCGCTCGACTTCCACGTGTCCGACAGCTACTTCGTGGTGGCGCACTTCCACTACGTGGTCTTCGGCACCGTCGTGTTCGCGATGTTCTCGGGCTTCTACTTCTGGTGGCCCAAGTGGACGGGCAAGATGCTCAACGAGCGTCTGGGCAAGATCCACTTCTGGTTGCTCTTCATCGGTTTCCACACCACCTTCCTCATCCAGCACTGGATCGGTGTCGTGGGCATGCCCCGCCGGTACCGCACCTACCTCGAAGAGGACGGCGTGACGTGGATGAACCAGGTCTCGACCATCGGCGCGTTCATCCTCGCCGTGTCGATGCTGCCGTTCTTCTACAACGTGTGGATCACCGCCCGCCGCGCCCCCAAGGTCACGGTCAACGACCCGTGGGGCTACGGCCGCTCCCTCGAGTGGGCGACCAGCTGCCCGCCGCCGCGCCACAACTTCACGTCGATTCCCCGCATCCGCTCGGAGTCTCCGGCCTTCGACCTCAACCACCCGGAGGCGGGTGTGCCGGTCGGCGTCGGACCGTTCAAGGATGCCCCGGAAGCGCCGGTCTACGACCTCGCTGAGGAGAAGGTGAAGTAACCATGAAGACCAACGTCAATCTGTTCTGGGTTCTCACCGTCGGCTTCTTCGTCATCGGCTCCGTTTACGCCATCTGGACTCTGTTCGAGTCCGGATGGACGGAGCCGGAGTGGGTCGGCACCCTCGGGATCATCCTCTCGGGTGTGCTCTTCGCCTTCATCGCCTTCTACCTCAGCCGCGTGTTCAGCGCTCAGGGTGGGGAGCTTCCGGAGGATCGTCTCGACGCCAACATCGATGACGGCGACCCCGAGATCGGGCACTTCAGCCCGTGGAGCTGGTGGCCGATCATGCTCGGCGCCTCGTGCGCCGTCACGGTTCTCGGCCTGGCGATCGGACCGTGGATCTCGTTCATCGGCGTCGCCATCCTTCTGGTCAGCATCGTGGGGTGGGTCTATGAGTACTACCGCGGATACTTCGCCCGCTGACATCAGCATTCGCCCGGCCCGCGTCGACGACGCGGACCGGGTGTTCGCTTTGCTGCAGGAACTGGGCAAGGAGTATCGGCCGGATCGTGGGGCCTTCGATGAGAGCTACGCGTTCCTTCTCGCCGATACCGATACCTCGTCTATCGTCGTTCTCGACCGTCTCGGCGAGGCGGTCGGCTACGCCCTGGTGACGACGACCCCGCTGCTGCACTCGAACGGCCGAAGTGCTCAGTTGCAAGAGCTCGTGATCGGAGAGGCCTACCGCGGTCAGGGTCTCGGAACGCGGCTGATCGACGCGGTCGAGACCTTCTGCCGAGACCACGCGGTCAAGCAGCTCACGGTTCCAAGCCGACGCTCCGCCGACTTCTACGAGCGACTCGGGTATACCTCGACAGCGGACTTCCTCAAGCGCACTTTCGACTGAGCTCTGAGCTCTCGGTCGACTGATCGTTCAGTCGGCCGAGCTCCATCCTTCGACCCGGCTGATCTGTGCTGCGACGGGTGCCACCGGCCGAAGCGGTGTGACGCGGAAGAGCCCGACGAGCAGGATGACGGGATAGCTCGTGCTCTGAGTCGACGTGAAGACCTCCCGCCCGTCGACGGTCACGACCGTGCCGCGGTATCCCCATTCGACCGACCAAGAGGTGCTGCCTCGCCACGTGGGGTCAGGACTCAGGGTGCGCATGTCGGTGGAGAGCCGTGGATCGCCATGCGCCTTGATTCCGGCGCGAGCGACCATCTCGTGCCGTCCGGAGGCATCAGCAACGAGTTCCAGCTCGACGAGACAGAGCTCCCCGCAGTCGAGGGGGGAGGACTCCTCGGTGCCGACCAGCCACGCCGCCGTGACATATCCGGGCAGAACTGCGGGGGAGAGGGTCACGTCGACCCGCCCGGCTGAAGGTGCCCACAGCATCCGTCGCTGCTGCGGACTGCGCACGATCATGCCATCGGGACGGTGCCGGTGGATGCCCGTCGATGTGCCTCTGGCACCGGAGAACGTGCCCGTTTGGATGCTCGACACGGCCAGTGGCGCGTCTTCGGGACGCCAGTCGAGCTGATCGGGCTCGATCACCAGGGTGAGGGCGCCGTTCTCGAGCCGGTAGCGGGCGTGAGAACGCTCCGGGGTGGTCCAGTGGGGCAGGTAGTGGTCAATCCAGCGATCGGGGTCGAGAGCGCCATTCAGGCCTGCGCGGCCGAAGTCGTCCTCGAAGTCCGGGGCGGGGTGCGGGGGCAGCGAAGGTGCATTGCTCACGACGGGATTGTGCTGGACTCCACCGACATCCGTCGTCCGAGCTGTCGTGTGGATTGGGCAGCTGTGGACAGCTCACGGCGCGTCGGTCGGCCCGTCCCTAGCGTCGATGGATGCTGCGCTTTCGACGTCTCACCCTGACCCTGCTGCTCGTGTTGACGCTGGTCGGCTGCGGATCGCCATCAGTGCCCCGGGCGCTGGGCTCGCCATCGGTGTTCGCGTCGGCGGAGGAGGCGTTGGCGGCGGCGATTGTCGCGTATGACCGTGTCTTGAGCATTGGGGACCTCGTAGGTCAGGGCGGAGGACAAGGGTCGGATCGTTTGCGCGATGCTGCAACTGGTGACTTCCTTGAGAGTTCCCTTCGCGGCGCGGAGAGATGGGAGCGCGAAGGCCTCAAGCAGATCGGAT
>CALRZA010000288.1:0-3401 GCA_943372535.1 Auritidibacter sp. Marseille-P8566 | reverse complement strand
GCCGGTCGCCGCGCGGACCGATCCCGTGCATGCCGAGTGCCGCGAGGCCGAGACGGTTCACGACCGCGCCCGCCACTCCCGCTCGAGGATCGCGTAGACGCCGGTGTCGGCCCAGTCGCCCTTGAACATCATGTCCTCGACGAAGTGCGCTTCGCGCCGCATCCCGAGTCGGGTGCAGAGGGCGACGCTCGCGTCGTTGCGGGGGTCGAGCTCGGCGGTGACGCGGTGCAGGCCCAGCTCGTCGAACGCGACCCGCAGCAGCGCGACGGCTCCTTCGTGCGCGAACCCCTGCCCCTGGTACTCCCGGCGCAGCGACCAGCCGATTTCGCCGGTCGCGTTCTCGACGCTCTTGAGAACGAAGTACATCGTTCCGATCACGACGGGTCCGTCATCGGTCGCCAACTCCATCGCGGGCTGGATGAAGTCGTCAGCCTTCTCGAGCGTCGTCGCGGCGGTCAGCTCGGGCAGACGCCGCGCCACCTCATCCCGACTCCGCGGCTCGAAGAGCTGGTAGCGCACGACCTCGGGGTCGGACTGCAGGGCGTGGAGGTCGTCCAGATCGCTCGCCGCGGGCGGGCGCAGCGTCAGCCTCGCGGTGCGCAGGGTGGTGAAGCTCCACGGGGTGACGGGCACGGGGGTACCTTACATTCCGCATCGGGCATGGTCTACCGGCTGACGCGGATCACTGGCGCGAGTATCGTGGGAGCTACCAACAGCAACGAATGGAGTGCACCGTGAAAGGCAAAATCCTCCTGGTCGTGGGGCTGGGGATCGGCTACGTTCTCGGAACCCGCGCCGGACGCGAGAAGTACGACGAGATGAAGGCCACCGTTCAGAAGTTCTGGAACGACCCGCGCGTGCAGAAGCGGGTCGACGACGCGCAGGAGTTCGTCAAGGACAAGGCGCCCGACGTCGCGGAGTTCTTCTCCGACGGCGCCAAGAAGGTCGTCTCGCAGGTCTCCGGCTCGCGCGCCTCGACGACGGCGGCGAAGGCTGCGCCCAAGTCGGGCACGACGGCGTCGAAGCCCGCCGCGTCGAAGTAGCCGGCGATGTCCGCCGCTGCGCCGAAGCCTCCCAAGCGGTCGCTGTTCTCCCTCATCGGCGACCTGCCGCACCTGCTCGTCGATCAGGTGCGCAATGAGATCGAGCTGCTCAAGAAGGAGCTCACCGACAAGATCAAGCACGCGGGCATCGGCATCGGCCTGCTGGTCGGGGCCGGAGCCTTCGCGTTCTTCTTCGCTCTCGTGCTGACGGCGGCGGGCATCCTCGGTCTGGCGACCGTGCTGCCCGCGTGGGCTGCCGCGCTGATCGTCGCCGGCGCCCTGCTGCTCATCACCGTGATCCTCGCGCTCGTCGGGATCGCCCAGCTGCGCAGCAGCACCCCCGCCACCCCCGAGAAGACCATCACGAGCATCAAGCAGGATGTCCGAACGATTCAGGGCACCGGAAAGCGAGACACCCCATGAGTGACATCGAAGCCAAGATCGCCTCCACCCGCGCCCAGCTCGGCGAGACCCTCGACGCGATCGAGGAGAAGCTCAACGTGCCGAAGCGCGCGTCGGAGGTCGCCGGTCGCGTCAAGTCGTCGTACGAGAGCAACCCCGTTCCGTGGATCATCGGCGCGACGGTCGCGGCGATCGCGGTCGCGGGAGTGATCGCGTGGGCGATCCTCAGCGACGACGACTGACCTCGCCTCAACGATTCGCGCCCGTGACCACTCACCGGGCAGGATAGGGCAATGGCACCCAAACCACTGGGCGGCCTCCGCGTGCTGGTTCCCCGAGGCGGAAAGTGGGGGGACTCCATCGCGGCGACCCTCCGCAGTGCTGGCGCAATCCCCGTCATCGCGCCGATGATCAATTTCGCGAGCGCCGACGACGGCCCCGCTCTGGCCAACGCCCTTCACGAGCTCGGCGACGGTCAGTACGAGTGGCTCGTCGTCACGAGCGCTACGACGGTCGACGTCTTCGTCGGGTTCGGGGCGACGATCCCGGCATCCACCAAGGTCGCCGCCGTCGGCGAGACGACGGCCGCCGCCCTCACCCTCGCCGGGTATCGCGTGGACTTCTCCCCTCAGGGCGACAACACCGCGCGCGGGCTCGTCAAGGAGTGGCCCGCGGGCGCGACCGGACGCGTGCTCGTTCCGCAGTCCGAGATCGCCGAGCCCAACCTCGTGTCGGGCCTCGCCGGCCTCGGGCTCGACGTGCAGTTCGTCGCCGCCTACCGCACCGTCGGCGTCGCCGTGTCGGAGCAGGTGCGAGCGGATGTCGCCTCCGGCCGCATCGGCGCCATCCTCGTGAGCTCAGGCAGCGTCGCGCGGCAGATCGCGGCCCAGCTCGCGCCCCTGCCCGACACGACGGTCGTCGCCTGCATCGGACCCCGCACCGCCTTCGACGCCCGCGCCGCCGGACTCACGGTCGACCTCATCGCCGAGGACCGCTCGGCGGACTCCCTCGTCGCGTCGCTCGTCGACCACGCGCTCGCGGCGCGCACGTCATCCGTCAGCGACGACGGAGCCTGACCAGCGGGATGCGGCGCTCCACGCCATCCTGATAGGTCTGGAACCCCGGCATCACGGCCGTGATGCGGGCCCACAGCTCGTCGTGCTCGTCGTCGCCGACGACGCTCGCGGTGACGGGCCGCGTCTCGGTGCCGTACTCGATCACGGTCTCTGGGTGAGCGAGCAGGTTGTGGTACCAGGCCGGGTGCTGCGGCTGCCCTCCCGCCGAGGCGATGATCACGAGGTCGTCGCCCACGGGGTAGGTCGCGAGGGGGCTGATGCGCTCGACCCCGGACTTCGCTCCCCGGTGGTGCAGCAGCACCAGGGGCATCGAGGCGAACGGCCCGCCGACCCGGCCCTCGTTCGCCCGGAACTCCGCGATCACGCGCTCGTTGAAGTCGCTCATGACGAGGTCAGCGTCACGGCCAGCAGAATGATTCCCAGCAGCGGCAGAACGCCCTGAATCGCCGCGGCCCGCCACAGCTTGGGCGAACTCAGCACGAGCACGACCGCTGCCGCGACCATGCTGCCGCCGGCGAGGAAGAGCAGTGCGGCGCCGGCCTGCGTGACGCCGGTCACGAACAGAGCCATTCCCACCGCCGTGCCGATCGCGAGGAACAGGTTGTAGAAGCCCTGGTTGAACGCCATCGGCTTGAGGGTCTCGGCGTCCTCGGCCGTGCGCACGCCGAAGGTGCGGCGAGTGGAGGCGCGGGTCCAGAGCACGCTCTCGAGAACGAAGATGTAGACGTGGATGAGGGCGGCGAGCCCGAGCAGGACGACCGCGACGACGGAGAGCGACATGCCGTCAGTGTGGCACGCCGCGCTCCACCGGGGAATCAGCCGAAGAGAACCGCGGCCTCGTCGTAGCGCGACTGGGGCACGGTGTTGAGCTGGCCGAGGG
>CALRZA010000287.1:0-3422 GCA_943372535.1 Auritidibacter sp. Marseille-P8566 | reverse complement strand
CGACGGAGACGCCGATGGAGGGCAACGGCTACACGCCGATGGTGCGGGCGGTCGTCGAGGCCATTCGCGAGGGCCTGCTCGAGCACCCCGCCCGACCGCTGAGCGAGACGATCGCGGTGATCGAATCGCTCGAGCAGGTGCGGGATCTGCTCGCGGCGCAGCGCTGACTCACGCCGTTGATCGACGCCGCGCGGCCGGGTCAGCGCCGTCGGGTCAGCGCGGCCGGCTCAGGCGAGGCTGAGGAACAGCTTCTCGATCTCGTCCTGGGTCATGCCGTCGTGGTTGCCCTCGCCCTCCTCGTCGTCGAGCGCGCACGAGACCATCGCGTTGGCGATGATGGCGAAGCCGGCCTTGTCGAGAGCCTTGCTCACCGCGGCGAGCTGGGTGACGACGTCGCGGCAGTTCGCCTCGGGGCCGATCGAGGCGACGAGCGCGTGCAACTGCCCCTCGGCCCGCTTGAGGCGGTTGAGGACCTTCTTCATCGCCTCGGGGTCGTGTCCGACGCTCATCGTGTCTCCTCTCGGGTGGTGCTCATGTTGGCTGGTGGCTGGTGGCTGGTGGCTGGTGGCTGGTGGCTGGTGACTAGTTGCCTGTGGCGATCGGGAGGCCGGCGGCGCGCCAGGCCGAGGTGCCGCCGAGCACGTTGACGACGTCGTAGCCCTGACCCTCGAGCCACTGGCAGGCCTGCGCGCTGCGGCCGCCGCTCTCGCAGATGATGTAGACGGTCTCGTCGCGCGGAACCTCGGCGACGCGCTCCGTGAGCACGCTCAGCGGCAGGCTCACCGCCGTCGGAGCGTGGCCGGCGACGTACTCGTGGTCTTCCCGCACGTCGATCAGGGTGACGCCGTCGAGCTGGCTCATGGCGGTGGTGTCGATGCTGTTCATCGGGCTCCTTGTGGTTGGGGCTGGCGCGAGCGGTGCCCCGTCAGCCAGGTGCGGTAGCCGCCGTCGAGGTTGACGGCGTCGATTGCGAGGTGAGTGAGAAGACTAGCGGCGGTGTGCCCGCGTTGTCCGACTTGGCAGTGCACGATCACCCGACGCCCGGCGAGCTCGGCGACTCGCTCGCGGAGGTCGTCCAGGGGGATGTTGACGGCATCCGGGATCGCCCCGCCGGCGAACTCCTCGGGAGTGCGCACGTCGACGAGCACCGCGCCGGCGTCGAGTTCGCCCGCCAGCTCGTGCCACTGGATGCTGCGGGTGACGCCCTCCCGAGCGTTGCGCGCGACGTACCCGAGCATGTTGATCGCGTCCTTCGCCGATCCGTACTGCGGCGCGTAGGCGAGCTCGAGGTCGGCGAGGGCGCTTGCGGTGAGTCCGGCGCTCGCGGCCGTGACCAGCACGTCGAGGCGCTTGTCGACGCCGCCCGCGCCGGCGATCTGAGCACCGAGGATGGCGTCGGTCACGGCATCCACGATCAGCTTGATCGACATCGTCTCGGCGCCCGGGTAGTAGGTGGCGTGCGAGGCGGGATGCGTGTGGATGATGCGCACGGCCCGATCTGTCGCCGCCAGGCTGCGTTCGGTCGCGCCGAAGCTCGAGATGGTGAGGTCGAACAGCTCGAGGATCGCCGTGCCCCAGGCGGGCTTCGAGGCGCCGTCGGCGCCCATGATGGCGTCGGCGAGGTAGCGGCCGTCACGGTTGGCGGGGCCGGCGAGCATGACGGGGCGGGAGCTGCCGTCGATGGCACTGACCTTATCGGCGACGTCGCCGACGGCCCAGACGTGGGCGGCGCTCGTGCGGTGCTGGTCGTCGACGACGATCGCGCCCGACGGGCCGGTCTCGATGCTGGCGGCTCGGGCAAGGGTGGACTCGGCCCGCACCCCGATCGCGGCCAGCGTGAGGGCGCTCGGCAGAACCGTGCCGTCGTCGAGGGTGACGCTGTCGGCGGCCACCTCGGCGAGCGTGGTGCTCAGGCGCAGGTCGACGCCGGACTCACGGATGCGGTCCTCCACGAGCACCGCCATCTCGGGGTCGAGTTGCAGCACGTGGGCATCACGCTGCACGAGGGTGACGGCGAAGCCGAGGCGCGAGAGGTTCTCGACGAGCTCGAGGCCGATGAAGCCGGCCCCGGCGACGACGATCGGGGCGCCCGCGGGCAGACCCGAGACCGCGGCCGAGAGACGGTCGGTGTCTTCGATCGAGCGCAGCGGCAGCAGGTGCTCCGCGCCCGGCAGGGGCGGGATGATCGGGGCCGAGCCCGTGGCGATGACGAGCTCGTCGTAGCTGAGGGCGCTGCCGTGTATGGTCACCGTCTGGGCCTCGGGATCGATCGCAGTCACCTCGGAGTTCACCCGCACGTCGAGGCGGAAGCGGGCCGCGAGGCGCTCGGGCGTCTGCAGCAGCAGGCTGTCGCGCTCGGGGATGACGCCGCCCACGTGGTACGCGAGGCCGCAGTTGGCGAAGGAGACGTGCCCTCCACGCTCGAGCACGATGATCTCGGCGTGCTCGTCGAGGCGGCGCAGGCGGGTGGCGGTCGACATCCCGGCGGCGACGCCGCCGATGATGACGATGCGGCGAGAGGTGGTCATGTTCACCACTATACCCCCGGGGGTATGCTTGGTACCCCCGCGTTACGCTCAAGGCGAAAGGGAGGCACTGTGGCATCCGACGTCGATCCGAGGTTCGACCCCGCCTTTCAGCGCGGCTTCGAAAGTACCACCCCGCGGGTCGAGGGCGCTGAGCGGGCCGAACCCGTCGAGACCTCCTCGGCCCAGCCCTCGCGGGTCGAGCCCGTCGAGACCTCCCCGGTCACCCCGGCGCAGGTCGAGCTCGCCGACTCGACTCCTGCCCGCAACCCCTGGCTCGCCGTGCTCTGGATCAAGGCGGCGGTCCTCACGATCGCAGCCGTTGTGGCGCAGTACATCGCGACCGAGATCACCTACTCGCCGACGCCGCCGACAGCCGCGCAGGAGTACGTCATCCCGACCGTCTTCGGCGCGCTGGCCCCGACCCTGTTCGCGGCCGGACTGGCGACGGCGATCGCGGCCCTCGTCATCCACGCGCTGCGCTGGCAGCCCCGCGACTGACGTGCGCGCGCTTCGACCGGCGTGGTTCGGCATCCTCGCGGGTGTCGCTCTGCTCGTCATCGGGGGCGGGATGCTCGCGCTCTCGATCACGACGTACCTTGGCTCGCCGCGCGCGCTTAACAGCGCCAGTGGCGACGTCGTCTTCACGGTGGATGGCAGGCTTGTGCAGTATCCGCCGTGGGTCGCCGGCCCCGAACTGAGCGTGCTCGTGGTCGGGATCATCGTTCTCACGGCGTCCCTCGTTCTGGCGGCGATCACCTGGAAGCCACGGCGGCCCCGCGTGTACTAAACTCTCTCCCGGTACCGTGTCCGAGCGGCCGAAGGTGCAACTCTCGAAAAGTTGTGTGGGTGAGAGCCCACCGTGGGTTCAAATCCCACCGGTACCGCCAACGAAGA
>CALRZA010000286.1:0-3444 GCA_943372535.1 Auritidibacter sp. Marseille-P8566 | reverse complement strand
GGGCTCCTTCTCGAAGGCGTACTCGGGCGAGTGGATGCCGATGACGGTGAGTCCGGCATCCCCGTAGGCCTCGTCCCACGCGGTCACGTGCGGGATGGCGCGCTGGCAGTTGATGCAGCTGTAGGCCCAGAAGTCGATGAGCACGACCTGACCGCGCAGGTCGGCGAGATCGATCGGGGCGTTGCCGGGGGTGTTGAACCACTCCTGGATGCCCTGGATGTCGGGAGCGGTGCCGCAGCTCTCGAGCTCGGGTGCGCCGTTGGTGCAGAGGTCGAGATCCTTGTTCTGCTCGTTCTCGAGCCCGCCGAGGTCGAGCTGCTCGGCAATGTCCTCCGAGTTGGAGAACTGCTCCTGGAGAGCGCTCGTGTAGTCGGGGATCAGCCGCTGCAGCGCCTGCGGCAGGTTGAAGACGAGGCCCACGGCGAGCGCGATCATGACGACACCGCCGATGACGCGGATGCGCGCCTGGTGCTTGCGGAACGTCTTGACCCGCTCAGCGACCCGCTTGCCCGCGAGCGCGAAGATGAGCAGCGGCAGGGCCGCGCCGACCGCGAACGAGATCGTGAGCACGATCGTCTCGGGACCGATGCGGCCGGTCGCGCCGGCGACCGTGATCGCGGCGAGCACGGGACCGGCGCACGGCACGTAGACGGCCCCGAGGGCGAGACCGAGCACGAAGCCGCCGCGGTCGGTGCCGACGTTCTTCTGCGGGATCCACGAGAACGGCTTCTCGAGGATGTGCTGGAACTTCGGGATGATGAGCCCGAGCCCGATGAGCACGAGCACGACGATGCCCGCCCAACGCAGGAAGTCCTGCGGCAGGTTGAGCAGCGCGAGGATGAGCGAGCCGATCAGGGTGAAGACGCTGAACGCGACGACGAGGCCGGCGATCACGAGGTAGGGACGCCACTTCGAGACGGTGACGACCTCCCCGTCGCTGCGAGCGCCGAGGGCGCCGCCGGAGAGGAAGATGACCGGGAGCACCGGCAGGATGCACGGCGAGATCCCGGTGATGAGGCCACCGAGAAAGCCGATGAGAGCGAGGCTGAGCACTGAGATCCTCCGTGGATCGAGGGGGCTTCCAGATGCGGCCCGCGAGCGATGAGGTGTGCCGGCGAGGTACCGCCGGCACGGTGTCTTCAGTCCGGCGAGGTACCGCCGGGTCACGCTCCATTCGGAACGCGAGCGCTGAGGGGTGGGTGATCGGGCGCCGCGGCATCCACTGGCTGAGAGTTCGCCGGGTCTGCGGGCCGATCGCGATTCGCACCCAACCCGATTCGGCGACCGGTCCGAACGGGTGGTGAGGGCCGTCAAATCGGGTCGGCCCCGGACGGTCCACTGGGGGACCAACCACACAACAAGGAGATCCCCATGCGAACCAAGCGCACCACTCTCGCCGCCCTCACTCTGGCCGCGGTCGCCACCTTCGGCCTCGCCGCCTGTTCCCCGGCGATGACGGCCCCCGAGGCCGAGTCCCCCGCTCCCGCGGTCGAGGAGCCGATGGAGGACTACACGGCCAACCTGGTCGGCAACGGCTGCGCGGCCTATGCCGAGGCGAACCCCGATGGCGGCGGCTCGATCGTCGGCATGGCACAGGACCCGGTGGCCGTCGCGGCCTCCAACAACCCGCTTCTGACCACCCTCGTCGCCGCGGTGTCGGGTCAGCTCAACCCCGACGTCAACCTCGTCGACACGCTCAACGGCTCCGAGTTCACGGTCTTCGCCCCGGTGGATGACGCGTTCGCGAAGCTCCCGGCCGAGACCGTCGAGGCGCTGAAGCTGCCGGAGAACGCCGGTCTGCTCAGCGCGATCCTGACCTACCACGTGGTGCCCGGCCAGATCCTGCCGGCCGACATCGCCGGTGAGCAGACCACCGTCAACGGTGCCACGCTCACCGTCACGGGAAGCGGCGACGACCTCATGGTCAACGACGCGACTGTGATCTGCGGTGGCGTCATGACCGCCAACGCGACGGTGTACCTCATCGACACCGTTCTCACCCCGCCGGCGTCCTAGCGACCGGCGTCTCGCCCTCGGGGCGGGATGTGACCGCGTGAGCCGTCGGGGGACGGCGATCGCATAGGAGGGGCCCGCTTCCTCGGGGGAGGAGCGGGCCCCTTCGTCGTGGGTGGACCGGATGGGCCGCTCCCCCGCGGGGTACGCTCGCACCATGTCAGACCCGTTGCGCCGCCACACCGACTACGGGCAGCAGCCCCTCACCGAAGACGAGATCCTGCCCGATCCCGTCGCTCAGTTTCGCCTCTGGCTCGCGCAGGCCGATGAGTCGAACGTCTACGAGCCCAACGCGATGGTGCTCTCGACGATCGAGCCCGACGGTCTGCCCTCGAGCCGCACGGTGCTGCTGCGCACGGCCGACGAGAACGGCTTCGAGTTCTTCACGAGCTATACCTCGCAGAAGGGACGAGCCCTGCTCGCCCACCCTGAGGTGAGCCTCGTCTTTCCGTGGTACCTCATCCACCGTCAGGTCATCGTGCGCGGCCGGGCCGAGCCGACCGACCCGGCGGTCTCGGACGCCTACTTCGCGGCCCGCCCGCGCGGCGCCCAGATCGCGGCCGTCGCGAGCGACCAGTCGCGGCCGATCGCGAGCCGCGACCTGCTCGAGGCCCGCGTCACCGAGCTCGAGGCTCAGTACGAGGGCGGCGACGTGCCGCGCCCCGACACGTGGGGCGGCTTCCTCATCGCACCGACCTCGTTCGAGTTCTGGCAGGGACGATCGTCGCGCCTGCACGACCGCCTGCGGTTCACGCGGTCGGCGGATGACGCGGGCTGGAACCTCGAGCGCCTGCAGCCTTAGTCGGTGCGGTCGCCGGTGGTGCGGTCGCCGGTCGGCGGCGGCTCGGTCGCTGCCGGCACCTCGGTGCTGCGGGCGCCGACGCGGCCCTGGATCTTCTCCGTGATGTACGAGATGACGATCGCGGAGGCGGTGCCGATGATCGCCACTCCCCCGACCATGAGGAGCACGGCCGTGAGGCGCCCCGCCGCGGTCACCGGGTAGGTGTCGCCGTAGCCGACCGTCGCGAGGGTGACGCACGCCCACCAGAGGGCGGTGCCGAAGTCGGTGATCGTGGCATCCGGCGCCCCGCGCTCGGCATCGAGGGTCGCGAGGGAGATGAAGTAGACGAAGACCACGGCGTAGGCGGCGGCGTAGAGGATGACCTCGGTGCGCACCGCCGCCCCCGACGCCGAGCGCAGGTAGGGGATGTTGCGCAGGAGGGCCACGACCCGGAACGCCCGGAACATCGGCAGGAACACCGAGAGCAGGTCGACCGGATTGGCGCGCACGAAGGCCCAGCGCCCACCGCGCGGGGTGAGCGAGAGACGCACGACATAGTCCCCGACGAACGCGAGCCACGAGAGGGCGAAGTCAAGCAGCAGCACCACGCTGAGCAGGTCGGAGCGCACCGGCACGAGCACCCAGATCGA
>CALRZA010000285.1:0-3455 GCA_943372535.1 Auritidibacter sp. Marseille-P8566 | reverse complement strand
GGACTCCCGGCTGGACTGCGCTCTATGCCTTCGAGTTCGCGGTCTCGGTCGCCGTGCTCGGGATCGGGATCTACGCGATCCTGAAGTCGGGTGACTCCATGGCGGGTGGGGTCATTCTTGCTCTCGGTATCGCGATCGTGGCCGCTGGAGTGATCGTCACGGTGTGGGGGTACGCGGTGCTGCAGGGCACCTCAGACGCGGTGGCGGCGCTCGGGGCCTTCTGGTCGCTGGGTGTTGTGGGCGGCCTGCTCATCTTCGGCGCGGTGCAGTGGCGTCGGCAGCGACCGGGTCACGTCGAGGAGCCGCCTGCGGGGGCGTGAGCACGGGCATCCTGCGCAGCAACAGCGTGGAAGACTCTCCCCATGTCTTACGACCTCACCGTCTACGGCGATCGCTCGTTGACTCGACCAGAGCTGGTCGAGATCGTGCGTGGAGGCGCAGGCTTGGACACTCCGGACGACGTCGGCCCAGGGATGCAAGTCGTTCGAGGCAAGCGCCGCACTTACTGCTTCACCGTTGACGGGCCGTTTTCGATCGAGTCCGAGGACCTTCCCGACGAGGTCTCTGCCCACGTTCTTGGGGCGACCGTGCAGTACCAGGTTCTCGTCGAGGGCAGCTCCGAGGTGTCCATCCCACACGCCATCCGCTTTGCCAAGCGGCTTGCGACGCGTATCCACGGGGCGATGCTCGACGAGCAGACGGGGGAGATCTGGGCGGCGAGCGGAAATCGGAAGGTCGCCCGGCCCGCGCGCCTGGACCGCATCGACATCATCGACATCGACTGGTACTTCACCCCCGGCGAGACCGACCTAGCCGCACTGTATCTCTCCCTCGCACGGAGGCATCTTCCCGAGGCGTTGCCTCGGCGGTTCGGATCCTATGAGCCCCTTCAACACCAGTTGGATGCCGTGGGTGATGCGGGTTTCGTTCACGCTGCCAACGAGTCTCGCGGCTCGATCTACTGGAAAGGATCCTTTCCCGTTCTTGATGGGAGTCTTGATTCTCGGCAGTATGACGGAGCACCAGCCGAGCTCCCAAGAGTCAGCCTGAGCCTTGAGAGGTCAGCGTTCGAAGACCCTCGATGGCGACGCGCCCTCCGGGCCTTCTTCATCGAGTTCGCACAGAGCGGGAAGGCGTACTTTGCCGCCGCCGAGGTCGTGCGGAACGTGCTGTGGAACGGACGCTCGGTCTCGTACTCGTTCGACGGGACGGTGGAGCAGACCTACAGCTTGGTGCGCTACCAAGAGGGGTGGATGGGCCTGCCGCCGCATCCCGTCTGGTGGAGTCTCTTTGGGGGCGAGTACGTCCCGTTGGTCGAGCCGCACCTTCCGCAGGCTGCGGTCATGGATGATGGGGCGCTGTTCTACGCCGCGTCAGACGCGTCCGCTGACCGCGATGAGCTCTTACGGATGCTTCCCACGGTTGGCAAGTTTCGGCGGCGCCGTGCTTCATGGTTGCCCAGCGAGCTTCTCGCGACCGCTCTGCCGCCCACGCCGGGACGCTTCCCTCTGCCCCTGGCGAAGGCGGCGGTCATGCCTCCCGAGATCGCTGGGAGGCGCTGGTGAGATTCGCCCTGCTCCTCTGGAACGAGTACGTGGATGACGGCACCGCCCTTCCGTCCCACGATGTCGCGGCCCTCACCGCGTACCTCCGGCGGCTTCGGGCCGAGGGCATCCCCGCATCGATCGAGTGGTTCTCGATGGCTCCGGCCTCTCGCTGGACGCGTGGAGCGCCGAACCCGGGCGGAATCGTGGCGGCGCCCGGGTTCGATCCCACGGGCTGGTATCGCAAGGCCGAGCTTGCCGGAGTGGTGACGATCGAGTGCGAGGACAGCGATGCGGCACTCCTCTGTGCCTCGTGGTTCCCGTTGCCGATTCCGATCGAGGTGCGGCCGATCGTGGAGGGGCTCGAACGCGACGACTCCCAGGCCCTGATGTCGGCGTCCACGATGCGGGAGGTCGCGCTGGGCTACTGGGGCGGCACCGACAACCTCGATTGGTACCGCGCCGATGACATTGTCACCAAGCGTCCCGACCTGGTGCCCGGCCTTCTCCGGGCGCTCGCCGAGACGGCGTCGCCAGCCCAGTTGAGCCTCATCGGGGTGGGACCGCTGGAGAGTCTGAGCATCCAGGCCGAGATCGCGGGGGAGCCGGACCCGACGATCGACCTGCTTCTTGCCGCCGGGCTCTCGTCGGAGACGATGGCGCGCATCCTGATCGGACCGTGGCCCCACTACCTCGAGAAGTGGGACATCGCTGAACGGCTGAAGGGCATCCTCTCGGAGCAGCAGATCACCTGGCTACAGACGCGGGGAGCCGAGGGGAGTGCGGCGGAGTGACGTCTCTGCTCGGCTTGAGCCATCCCTAAGCTTGAGCTCGCCCGGTTTTCGAAGGAGGTCGATTTGGTGAACGACGAGGTCATTGTGCTCTGGAGGCCGACAGGCCCTCGGGAGTTGGAGCTCGTTCGGGAGTCGGGCTCTCGCCGTTGGCCTCCACGGCTGCCGGATCAGCCGATCTTCTATCCAGTCCTGAACGAGGAGTACGCGACGATGATCGCGCGCGATTGGAATGTTCCGGCTTCCGGTGTCGGGTATGTCACCAGGTTCACCGTGCGCAAGGACTACCTCGATCGCTTCGACGTACACCAAGTGGGCGGGCAGTCGATCTTGGAGTACTGGATCCCGGCCGAAGACCTCGAGGAGTTCAACGACCACATCGTCGGCGAGATCGAGGTCGTGGCGGAGTTTCGGTGAGCGTGCGTGTGCTCCCTGACGGCCGATTGCGGCTCAAGACCGGCGTCACCCTCGACCGGTCGGGCGACTGGCTCGACCGAGACTCGGCCGTTCTGCTCGCGAGTAGGGCAACCTACGTCATCCATGCGAACTATCCCCACTCAACGGACGTCACCGGTCAGGCTGATCTCGTCGACGCCCTCCTCGCCCGAGTGGATGCGCGGCGCGACGACGTTGGGGCCCGTTGGTACCGCGGTGAGCACGTGGATGTGCTGCTGCTTCAGGAGTTCCACTAGTGGATGACGAAGCAGGACGGCAGTTCCACCACGCGATCATCCCCGACGACATCGTCATGGACGGGGAGATTGAGGAGCTTGTTGTCGGCAACATCATCACCCACGGATTCAGGGTGGCGGCGACCTCACCGCCGTCCAAGGGCGACTTCGTCGGCAGGGTGCGCTGGGCGCGACGAGATTCTCGCGGCCAGGACGAGGCGATCGTTGACGTCGAAGGGGTTCCGTTTCTCATCAGCCCTGCCGATCGATCGGTCCATCGAGTGGGCGAAGTCGTTCGCCTGATCGAGCCTCTCGTCAGCATTCGGCCCCACGAGTATTCGGCATTCGAGATCCCGGACATCCGTCGCCGGTGGATGCTTCACCAAGTGCAGCACGAACGGGCGCAGAGTCGCTGGCTCGTGACCGTCGAGCCGCTCGACCCGGCGCCG
>CALRZA010000284.1:0-3463 GCA_943372535.1 Auritidibacter sp. Marseille-P8566 | reverse complement strand
TCCTTGCCGAGCGACTTGGTGAGGCCGATGACGGCGGCCTTGCTCGCCGAGTAGGAGGAGAGGTTGGGGTTGCCGTCCTTGCCCGCCATGCTCGCGATGTTCACGATGCGTCCCCAGCCACGCTCGACCATGCCCGGCACGACGGCCTGGGTCACGGCGACGAGGCCGAAGACGTTGACGTCGAAGGTGCGCTTCCAGTCGGCGAGCGGGGCATCCCAGAGCGGCATGTTGGGGCCGACGACTCCCGCGCTGTTGATGAGGATGTCGATCGCGCCCAGCTCGGCGACGGCCGTGCGCACGGCGGCATCGTCGGTGATGTCGACGACGACGTCGGCGTCGGGCGAGCGGTCGAGGGTGATGACCTCCACTCCGTCGGCGGTCAGGCGGGCGGCGCAGGCGGCGCCAAGGCCACTCACACCGCCGGTGATCAGGGCGCGTCGGGTGGTGGACGAGTGCTGCGCGGTCACGGGGCTCCTTCGCCGAGGGACGTGGTGGAGGTGGATCGGTCGAGCACCTCGAGGATGTGCTGGTAGGGGTGGCCGGTGGCGCGGGTCATCCCGATCTCGCACGTGCGGTTGCACGACACGTAGGCGTCGTGATCGCCCGCGCGCACCTCGGCGGATTCCCGCGCCGTGGCGCTCGCGGTGAGCTCGGGGTGCAGCATGCCGCGGTCGCCCGCGAAGGCGCAGCATCCCCAGTCGGCGGGCACCGTCACCTCGTCGGCCACGGCCGAGGCGAGGCGGGTGAGGTTCGCGTTCGAGCCGGCGCGCGTGCTCGAGCAGGTGGGGTGCACGACGATGTTCGTCAACGTGCGCTCGAACTCGAGAACCGGCAGCAGGTGCTCGGCGGCGAAGTCGACCGCGTCGACGATGCGCAGGCCGTGGTACTCCGGGTGGCTCGCGACGGCCTTCTCGAGGGCGAGAACGAGGCCCTCGGAGCACGACGAGTTGTCGCAGACCACCGGCAGGCGACCGTGATCCGATGCCTCCCACAGCGCGGGGATCGTGCGGTCGACCATCTCGGCGTACCCGCCGAGGATGCCCTTCGACTTCCACGGCGTGCCGCAGCAGAGGCTGCCGATGCTCTCGGGGCGCACGAGGGCGATGCCCGCCTTCTCGGCCAACGAGGTGAACGCCACGGCGACGCCCTCGCCCCCGTCGGCCGGGCCGAACATCGTGCCGACACACGCGGCGAAGTAGACGGCCTCGGCACCGGCGGGCGACTCGGCGTGGCGGGCGGCGCCCCCCTTCGGCAGATCGGAGGACCACAACGGCAGGGTGTCGGTGCCGACCACGGCGCGGCCGAGCCGGTTCGGCCCCGAGATGAGCGGGGCGGGGATGCGGGCCGCCACCGAGAGCGCGGTCGACGCGATCGCGGTCACGGGCTTCCACGCGCGCCCGGCGGCCGTCCACACGCCGCTCTCGATGGCCCCGATGGAGTCCGCGCGCAGCCGGCGCACGAGGTCTCCCGTGTTGATGCGCACCGGGCAGGCGGTCTGGCACATGCCATCCACGGCACAGGTCTCGACGACCTCGTAGCGCTGGTCGCGGCGCAACTCGCGCGCGAGGGCGCGGTCACCGGTGCGGTCGGCCTCGGCGATCGCGCGCTGCACCACGATGCGCTGGCGCGGGGTCGTCGTGAGGTCCTTGCTGGGGCAGACCGGCTCGCAGTAGCCGCACTCGACGCAGCGGTCGACCTCCTCCTCGACGGTCGGGGTGGCCTTGAGGTGGCGCAGATGCAGGTCGGGATCGCTCGTGAGGATCGTGTCGGGATTGAGGATGCCCGCGGGATCCATCGCGTTCTTGATCTCGTGCATCATGCCGTACAGCACCGGCCCGTACTGCCGCTCGACGAACGGCGCCATGATGCGCCCGGTGCCGTGCTCGGCCTTGAGGGTGCCGCCGGCGGCGAGCACGAGCTCGACCATGTCGTCGGTGAAGGCGCGGTAGCGGGCGACGTTGGCCTCGTCGTCGAAGTCCTCGTTGAGCAGGAAGTGGATGTTGCCGTCCTTGGCGTGACCGAAGATCACGGCGTCGCCGTAGCCGTGGGTCTCGAACAGGCGGGTGAGGCCCGCGCAGGTCTCGCTGAGGCGCGCGACGGGCACCGCGATGTCTTCGAGCAGGGCGGTCGTGCCCGACGGCCGGGCCTCGGCGACCGTGGCGTAGAGGCCCTTGCGCACGTGCCAGAGCGTCGCGCGGGTCGCGGCGTTCGAGGTGAGCTCGACGGGGGTGGCGAGGGGCAGCGTGGCGAAGAGGCCGTTCGCTCGGGCGCTCATGGTGCTCAGGGCGTCGGCCGTCTCGGCCTGGTACTCCACGAGCAGAGCGCAGTGGTCGACCACGGGGATCTGCGGCAGGGCGGCGCGGGATTCGTCATCGAGCAGGGCGGCGCGCAGCGAGGCGGCATCCATCAGTTCGATCGTCGCGGCGCCGGTGGCGATGAGGTCGACCAGCGAGTCGGTCGCCGCGCGCAGGGTCTCGAAGACGAGCAGGCCGGTCGCCGCGTGCCGCAGCAGCGGCACGGTGTCGAAGGTCGCTTCGGCGACGAACCCGAGGGTGCCTTCGCTGCCGATCATGAGGTGGGCGAGGATCTGCGCGGGCTCGGCATGGTCGATCAGCGAGTTGAGCCCGTAGCCCATCGTGTTCTTGATTGCGAACTGCCGCTCGACCTCGGCCGTGAGCGTCGGGTCGGCGACCAGCCGGGCGCGCAGGTCGGTGAGCGTCTGCCACAGGGCGGGCTCGGCGGCCTTCAGGCGGGCATCCGCGTCGGGCAGGCTCGTGTCGACGACGGTGCCGCTCGGCAGCACCACGACCGCGGAGCGCAGGGTGCGGTAGGTGTTCTGCGCGGTGCCGCACGCCATGCCGCTCGAGTTGTTGGCGACGACCCCGCCGATCGTGCAGGCGATCTCGCTCGCGGGGTCGGGGCCGAGCTTGCGACCGTGGCGCAGCAGCCGGGCGTTGACCTGGCGCACCGTCGCGCCGGGCTCGACGCGGGCGATCGCTCCGGCCTCGTCGATCGCGATGGTGCGGAAGTGCCGGCGCGTGTCGACGAGCGTTCCCGCCGTCGACGACTGGCCCGACAGGCTCGTGCCGCCCGAGCGGAAGGTGATCGGCTGCCCGGCCGTGGTCGCCCAGGCGAAGAGAGCGGCAACCTCCTCGCGGGTCGTCGGGGTCACGACGGCTCGCGGGGTGAGCAGGTAGTGCGAGGCGTCCACGGCGGCGGCGACACGATCGAATGCTCGGGTGGAGACGGCGTTCTCGCGAGGCAGGGCCTCGCGCAAACTGCGCCCCAACGCGCGCTCATCACGATCGAGCGCGGATCGGGAGGAGGACTGAACGGGGAGGGCGGTCATCCGCTACTTTCCATTAGTTGGAACGGCTTGCCAACAAGCTGAATCTCTGGTTTCGTCGAGTATTGCATGGGAGCGTCGCGGCCAGAAGGGCCCAAAGCCCCACGACGGGAGCGG
>CALRZA010000283.1:0-3465 GCA_943372535.1 Auritidibacter sp. Marseille-P8566 | reverse complement strand
CGCTCGGCACGGCGATCGTGTCGGCCCCGATCTCGGCGACGACCGTCGCGAGCAGGTCGGCCGAGAGATCGACGGCGATGATGCGGTATCCGCGAGCGCTGAGCATCGCGCAGACGCCCCGGCCGATGCCTCCCGCCGCTCCCGTGACGAGGGCGAGGGGCCGGCCCTCAGGCGCCACGGCGCACCGGCTCGCGTCGCAGGGAGTCGAACATTCCGGTGGTCAACGGCACCCATCCCATCCGTTTGATCAGGCGATGGATGTGGCGCCGGAAGGCGCGCACCTCGACGTAGTTGGCGTGCCGGGCTGAGTCGACGAACCGCACGCCGCCGCTGAGGTCTGGATCGTCGGTCGCGATGAAGCGGCGGAACTCCGCGGCCTTCTCGGGGCGCCGGCGCTCGTCGTCGAGGTACTGGGCGATGAGGCTGGCGATGTGGTCGAACAGCGTGTACGCCGACGAGTTGACCTCGAGGTAGCTGATGCCGAACAGGTTGCGGTGGGTGGTGCTGAACGCGTGAAGGTAGAGCGTGGGCCGGGTTCCATTCCACGCGATGTACTCCTCGGGCAGGAACGGGATCGACATACGGTAGCCCGTCGCGAATACGACGAGATCGACCTCAATACGAGTGCCGTCGGTGAAGACGACCGCGGGTCCGTCGAACCTCTCGATGCCGGGCTTGGCCGTGATGTCGCCGTGCTGGAGGTAGTGCAGCAGTTGGGTGTTGAGCAGAGGGTGCGTCTCGAAAAGCTTGTGGTCGGGCTTGGGCAGGCCCCAGCGGCGAACATCGCCGATCACGAGAGGCTTCATGACGTTGTAGAGCAGTCGCTCACCCCAGATCGGCAACCACTCGGTGTTGTCGGAGGGCTCGCCAAGGATGTGCTTCGGGATGAAGTGGTAGCCACGGCGCGTGCTGACGTAGGCCTGCTCCGCACTCGACGCCGCGTCGCATGCGATGTCGGCGCCCGAGTTGCCCAGGCCCACCACGAGCACCCTCTTGCCGGCAAACTGGCTCGTGTCGCGATAGTCGACCGAGTGGATGATCTCGCCGTCGAAGGTGCCGGGCACCGCGGGCAGCGAAGGGTCCCACGTGACGCCCGAGCACGCGATCACTGCGCTCGCGGTGATCGTCTCGTTGCCCGCCACGACGGTCCAGGTCTCGTCGGCGTTCTGCGTCGCGCTGCTCACGGAGGTCGAGAAGGTGATGCCCTCGCGCAGCCCGAACTCGTCCGTGAAGTCGTGCGTGTACTCGAGGATCTGCGTGCGCGACGGATAGTCGGCGAAGTGGGCCGGCATCGGGAAGTCGAAGAAGCCCGACTTGTCGCGGGACGAGATGAAGTGCGCGGAGCGATACATCGGGGTGCCGGGGTTGTCGATGTCCCAGATGCCCCCGACATCGGAGTGCCGCTCGAACTGGCGGTACGGGATGTCGAGGCGGCGCAGCGCGCGAGCGGCGGCGAGACCGGCCGGCCCGGCGCCCACGATCACGACGGGGAGGGAGTGGGACTCGCTGGATGCCACGGGGAACTCCTTGCTTAGGTGCGCGCCAGCTTATCTGGTCATGCGTCCAAGTCAAGTGACCAGTTCTATGTGAGACTGGGACCATGACCTCCGGAGCCGCTCGTCGACCCCGCGGTGAGGCGACGCGCGCCGCCCTGATCGCAGCCGCGCTCACCATCGTCGAGCGCGACGGCATCGCGGCGGCGACGACTCGTCAGATCGCCGATGAGGCCGGTGTGCCGCTCGGCACGGTGCACTACTGGTTCGCGAGCAAGGACGACCTCTTGCGCGAGGTCGCGGCGCAGCTGCTCACGCAGGTGCGGGCCGACGCCACCCGTGCCGAGTCACCCGCCACGGTGAGCGAGCGTCTCGCCACGGTGTTCGAGACGTACACGGCGATGGATGCCGGACGCCAGCTCGCTCTCTTCGAGCTCACCACCCACTCGGTGCGCGACGACGGACTCGCGGGCCTCGCTCGCGAGCAGTACGACACCTACCGCGCCGCCGCCCGCGAGGCGATCGAGCCGTGGGCGAATGAGGTCGATGCCCAGCTCGCGGGCGGCTCATCTGCGCTCGCCGCCCTGCTCGTCGCGGTGATGGATGGCGTCACCCTCGCCGCGCTCGCCGATCCCGAGTCGCCGGCGCCGGCCGAGGCCCTGCGGTTGTTCGCGGGCCTGCTCGAGAACGCCGGCATCCGCTAGAAAGGCCTAGCCGAACAGGCCCTTCTTCTCCTTCCAGCCGTTCGCGGCGAGGAAGGCGAAGAGCGGCGTCTTGATGCGGCTCGTGTCGAACGACCAGGCGAGCACCGGGCTGAGGCCCTCGTCGGTCTGGGTGATGCCGCCGAGCTCGAACGAGAACTCCTTCTTGTTCGTCTTGCCTGAGAAGCCGCTCGTGCCGACGCTGAAGCCGCCGGTGCCGAACGAGGAGTTGCTCGATTTCTCGCGATCCTTGTACTTGTAGGTGCCCTTCTTCTCGTCGAGGGTCACCGTGATCGAGTACTTCTTGTCGATCGTCTTGAACTCCTTCGGGTACAGCGTCTTGGCGCGCACGATGTCCCACTTGCCGACGATCTCGGCGCCCTTCACCTCGAACGTGAACGGCTGAGTCGGGTCGTTGAGCGTGGGCACCTGCGCGAGCAGCTGGGCGAGAGGAGTGGTCATGGGCTCACGCTAGCGGAGTGGGGGTGGCGGCCTGACCGCGGAATCTCGCTCGCGGGTGCTACGGACGAGCGAGCACGTTGCGGCGCGGCCCGTGCGACCGTTTCAGGCGCGTTGGATGGGGTCGGCCGAAACGTTCTGGCGGATGCGGACATTGTCTTGACGTCAAGAGATCGTCCGTATCCGCTGGAGTCTGTTGACCGAGGCCACCCTAGAGTGGGACCGTGCTTGCCGGACACATCACTTTCGAGAATGTTCTTGCGCTCGTGTCCGGCACGATTTCCGTCTTGGTCGGACTCGACCTGATCCGAGCCAAGTCCACGATCGAGCGGGCTGTTCTCAGCGAGCTTCGTCGCTCACGCGCAGGGCGTGGGTCGGCAGACGCCTATCGTCGATGGACGACCGTGGTCTCGGGCCTCATCTTCCTTCTCGCTGGCGGGACATTGATCGTCGCATCACTTTTCACCGACCTGACCCCCCGATAAGCGGCGCTCAGGCCAGGGCGCGCACGCGGATGAGGTTGGCCCAGGGGTCGTCGAAGGCGACCGTCTGGCCGTCGTCGCGGGTGTCGATGCCGAAGTGGCGCATCCGCTCGGTCAGGGCACCGAGGTCGTCGGCCGTGGGCACCTCGATGTCGACCTGCGCCAGTCCGAGCCCGAGGCCGCGGCGACCGGCGCCGGCGCTGTTCCAGGTGTTCATCGCCATGTGGTGGTGGTAGCCGCCCGCGCTCACGAAGAGGGCCTGCGGGCCGTAGGCGGCGGTCTCGTCGAAGCCGAGCCGGCCGACGTAGAAGTCGCGGGCGCTCGGGATGT
>CALRZA010000282.1:0-3474 GCA_943372535.1 Auritidibacter sp. Marseille-P8566 | reverse complement strand
TCAGGACACCACGAACTGCGACCTGCCCACCTACGCGGTGGTCGTGCCCACGATGGCCTGGACGCCGCCGACCTGCACTACCGTCGGATCGCTGACCCTGAGCGAGCTCTCCCCGGGCACGATCGGCTGGACCGCCAACGGTGCTCCGATGTCGAACGGCACCTACACGGTTCCGGCCGGTGAGACTTGGGTCGTGCAGGCCTGGCCGACCGACACCAACAACGCGATGGATGCCGAGTGGGTGGATGCCCGCACGCTGAGCTTCGATCCGGTCGCCGCGGGTTGCACCGAGCTCACGACGCTGGCGCTGGCCTCGACGGGCTCGGAGCCCCTCAAGTACGCGGGCGCGGGCATCCTGCTGCTGCTCGCGGGCCTCGGGATCCTGATCGTGCGTCGCCGGAAGGCCGCCTCGAACTGACGCTGACGTTGTCATGGTTCTCCCTCTACGATCGGGAGGACCATGACAACGACGTCTACGCCCGCCAAGGCCGGCTTCATCACCCTGTACGCCCTCGGCTACGTGGGGGCCTACATCGCCCTCATCACCCCGGTCGCCACCACGCTGGCGCTCAAGGTCGGTGAGCTCGACCCGGCCGGCAAGGAGACGAGCCTCGGCCTGATCAGTGCGATCGGCGCCCTCGTCGCCATCGTGTCGAACGCCCTCACCGGAGCGTTGAGCGATCGCACCCGCTCGGGCCTCGGCCGCCGCCGCCCCTGGATCATCGTCGGCTCGCTCGGCGGGGTGGTCGCGCTCGCGATCGTGGGCTTCGCCCCGTCGCTGCTCGTCGCGACGATCGGCTGGATCCTCGCCCAGCTGACGCTCAACATGGTGCTCGCGGCGCTGCAGGCCCTGCTGCCCGACCAGGTGCCCCTCGAGCAGCGCGCTCGCGTCAGCGCGGTGCTCGGCATCTCGCAGCAGGTCTCGCCCCTGCTCGGCATCGGGATCGCCTTCGGCGTGCAGGCGGCAGGGGGCGGCATCGGCCTGATGTTCCTCATCCCGGGCATCGTCGGCGCGATCATGCTGCTCGTACTCGTGGCGCTGATCCGGGATGTCGAGCACGAGCCCGCGGGACCCTTCGTGCTGAAGGAGTTCATCGGGGCCTTCCGCATCCCGAAGGGCAAGCGTGGCGACTTCGGGTGGGCGTGGTTCGGCCGCTTCTTCGTGATCCTCGGCTTCGCGGTCTACACCACCTATCAGGTCTACTTCATCGGCGACCGCCTCGGGGTCACGGGCAGCGACGTCGTGCTGATGCAGCTTTACGCCCTGCTGATCTTCTCGGGCGTGCTCACGATCGCGGCGATCATCGCCGGGCGGCTCTCCGACCGCACCGGGCGACGCAAGCCCTTCGTGTTCGCCGCGGCGGCGATCGTCGGGGTCGGGCTCACGATGCTCGCGCTCACGACGAGCCTGCCGCTGTTCTTCGCGGCGGCCGCCGTCATGGGCGTCGGCATCGGCGCCTTCTTCGCGGTGGACCTCGCCCTGCTGACCGACGTGCTGCCCGACAAGGAGCACGCGGCCGCCAAGGACATGGGTATCTTCAACATCGCCAACTCGCTCCCGCAGTCGGTCGCGCCCGCGATCGCCCCGATCTTCTTGAGCATCGGCGGCGGTGGCAACTACACGGCGCTGTTCATCGCCGGCGGGGTGTTCGCCGTGATCGGGGCCCTTCTCATCGCGCCGATCAAGGCGGTGCGTTAGCCGACGTCGGCGAGGTACGCGTCCTCGGCGTCGTAGTCGAACCACGAGTCCGCCCCGTAGCGCTCGACCATGCGCGGGAAGGCCTCGCGCCAGGAGCGGCCGTGTCGGGCGGCCTGCGCCGCGGCATCCACGATCCCGTCGATCGCGGGGGCGACCAGCTCGGCGTACGACCCGAGCGGCCGGTAGCCCAGGTCGTTCTTCGCCCGCTCCATCGAGAGCACGAACGGGCGGGGCACGCCCCACGGCGAGGTGCCGAGGTCGCCGTCGACCGAGCCGGGCATGCCGACGATGCGGGCCTCGTGGCCGAGGTGGGCGAAGACGGCCTCCCCGATCTCGCGCACGGTCGGCGCGGGTTCGTCGGCGGCATTGAGCACTCGCCGGCCCGGGTTCGCCGCGCACAGCCGCACGAGCTCGGCGATCGTCGCGGTCGCCGTGGTGCCGAACCGGCTGGACGCGTCGTGGGCGAGCACGACATGAGGGCGACCGTCGAGAGCGCGCTTGACGAAGAACCACTCGCGCAGAAACGCACCGCGCGGCCCGTGGATCGCCTGCGGGCGCAGGATGCTCACCGGCAGGTCGGGCGCCGCGAGAAGTACGAGCTCCATCGCCGCCTTGAGCGGTGAGTACGTCTGCTCGGCGTTGTCGACGACGGGGTCGAGCTCGTCGACAACGTCGGGGAACACGGGGAAGTCGTCGTCGCCCGTGACGACATCGAGGTAGGTGCCGTTGGCGCCCAGATACACGGATGCCGTCGAGATCACCACGAGCGACCCCACCTGGCCGCCCAGCCGCGCCAGTTGCGCGCCGTGATGCGGGGTGAATGCGACCGCGTCGAGCACGAGGTCGTGCCCCTCCGCCTCAAGCAGCAGGTGGTCAGTGTCCTGCCGGTCGAGGGGGATTCCGGTGACGCCGTCGGGCACCGCCCCCTCTGAGCGCGAGCCGACGGTGACGTCCCATCCCTCGTCGCGCAGCCGCTCGGCCGCCGCCCAGCCGATCTGCCCGGTGCCGCCGATGATCAGTGCCGTCTTCGCCATGCCGCCAACCTACGCATCGCGACCACCGCGCGCGGGCGGGTTCGCTCTCAGCGTGAGCGCGGCTTGCCGGTCTCGGTGCGGGGGATCTCGTCGACGACCTCGATGAGCCGGGGCGCCTTGGCGCGGGCGAGATCGCGGCCCACCCGCGCCCGCAGAGCGTCGGCGGTCACCGGGGTGCGCAGTACGACCCGAGCGACGAGGGCTCGGTCGAAGTCGGGGTCGTCGACGACGCGCACGTCGACGTCGGCGACCTCGGGCTGGGCGGCGAGGTAGTCCTCCACCTCGGCGGCGCTGACGTTCTCGCCGCCGCTGACGGTGATGCCGTCGTCGCGGCCGGTGAGCACGAGCCGACCCGTGCGCGTCACGAGACCGACGTCACCCGTCGGGCGCTCGCCGCGGGCGAAGGGGGACCTCGCCAGGACCCGCCCGATCACCTCCCGATCGACCGTGCGTCCGTCGGTGTCGACGACGCGCACCCGCACTCCCGCGACGGGGCGGCCGACGGTGCCGCGATCGGCGGCATCCGCGCGGGTGAGCGTGCCCGTCTCGGTCGAGCCGAACAGGTCGACGAGCACCGGCCCGAGCCGCGTCGTGAGCCTTTCGCTGAGCGCGGCGGGCAGGCGGGCGGAGCCCGAGACCACCCGGCGCAGCGCCGGCAGGGGGCGCGGATCAGCGTCGAGGGCGTCGGCGAGGCGACGCAGCTGCAACGGCACGGCGGTGAGCACCGCCACGTCGTGGCGC
>CALRZA010000281.1:0-3492 GCA_943372535.1 Auritidibacter sp. Marseille-P8566 | reverse complement strand
ACTGACTTCTACCTCGAGCTGTCGACCAAGGACCCCGAGAAGTACGTCGGCTCGGACGAGGCGTGGGAGGTCGCGACCGAGACGCTGCGGGAGGTCGCGACGGAGTCCGGCCTCGAACTGGTCGCCGACCCCGGGGGAGCGGCGTTCTACGGGCCGAAGATCTCCGTGCAGGCTCGCGACGCGATCGGTCGCACCTGGCAGCTCTCGACGGTGCAGCTCGACTTCAACCAGCCCGAGCGGTTCGAACTCGAGTACACGGCGTCCGACGGCACCCGCCAGCAGCCGGTGATGATCCACCGGGCCCTGCTCGGCTCGATCGAGCGCTTCTTCGCGATCCTGCTCGAACACTACGCCGGGGCCTTCCCGGTCTGGCTGTCGCCCGTGCAGGTCGTCGGCATCCCGGTGGCGGAGGCCCACGAGGAGTACCTGGGCGACGTCATCCGCCAACTCAAGGCCCTCGGCGTGCGTGCCGAGCTCGACGCCTCGAGCGAGCGGATGCAGAAGAAGATCCGCACCCACACCAAGGACAAGGTGCCCTTCCAGCTCATCGCGGGCGAGGAGGACAGCGCCAACGGGTCGGTGAGCTTCCGGTTCCGTGATGGAACTCAGGAGAACGGCATCCCGATCGCCGAGGCGATCGCGCGCATCACCGAGGCGATCGCGACCAAGGCGCAGGTCTGATGGTGCGCGACTACGACGGCACCGAGTTCGGTGACGTCGAGGATGCGGCGGCCTTCGCGGCGGTTCCGGATGCCTTCCAGCGCCTCTGGACGCCGTACCGGATCGCCTACATCCAGGGCAACAGCCAGGTGGAGCCCGGCGCGGACGACTGCCCGTTCTGCATTGCGCCCACTCTGGGCGATGAGCAGGCGCTCATCGTCGCACGCGGCGAGCTGGCCTACGTTCTGCTCAATCTCTATCCCTACAACAGCGGCCATCTGCTGGTCTGCCCGTATCGCCATGTTGCGACGTATGACGAGGCGACCCCCGAGGAGGTCGCCGAGATCGGTAGCCTCACCCAGACGGCGATGCGCGTGCTCACCGCGACCTCCGGGGCGCACGGGTACAACATCGGCATGAACCAGGGGCGGGTGGCCGGCGCCGGTGTGGCCGAGCACCTGCACCAGCACATCGTGCCGCGCTGGGCACTCGACTCGAACTTCTTCCCGATCATCGCGGGCACGAAAGCCGTGCCGCGACTGCTCGGTGAGGTGCGCGCCGAGATTGCCGCAGCCTGGCCCTCGGCCTGAGTAAGCCAGCAACCGGAGGTTGGCCTCCGCCCATCCCCGAACGTCCCCGTACACCCCGCGTAGAATCAGGACCTATGAGCAACAACAGCACGTCAGACCAGGTGGGCACGAGCCGCGTCAAGCGCGGACTCGCGGAGATGCTCAAGGGCGGCGTCATCATGGACGTCGTCAACGCCGAGCAGGCGAAGATCGCCGAGGATGCCGGGGCCGTCGCGGTCATGGCCCTCGAGCGCGTGCCTGCCGACATCCGCTCGCAGGGCGGCGTGGCGCGCATGAGCGACCCGGACCTCATCGACGGCATCATCGCCGCCGTCTCGATCCCCGTCATGGCGAAGGCCCGCATCGGCCACTTCGTCGAGGCGCAGGTGCTCGAGGCGCTCAAGGTCGACTACATCGACGAGTCCGAGGTGCTCTCGCCCGCCGACTACGTCAACCACATCGACAAGTGGAACTTCTCGGTTCCGTTCGTCTGCGGCGCGACCAACCTCGGCGAGGCCCTGCGCCGCATCACCGAGGGTGCGGCCATGATCCGCTCGAAGGGCGAGGCCGGCACCGGCGACGTCTCGGAGGCGACCAAGCACATCCGCACGATCCTCGGCGAGATCAACGCCCTCAAGGGCAAGACCAAGGACGAGCTCTACGTCGCGGCCAAGGAGCTGCAGGCGCCCTACGACCTCGTGCGCGAGGTCGCGGAGACCGGCAAGCTCCCGGTCGTGCTGTTCACCGCCGGTGGTGTGGCAACCCCCGCCGATGCGGCGCTCATGATGCAGCTCGGCGCCGACGGCGTGTTCGTCGGCTCGGGCATCTTCAAGTCGGGCAACCCGGCTCAGCGCGCGGCCGCGATCGTCAAGGCGACCACCTTCTTCGACGACGCCTCCGTGATCGCCGAGGCGTCGCGCGGACTCGGGGAGGCGATGGTCGGCATCAACGTCTCCGACCTCCCGGCCCCGCACCGCCTCGCCGAGCGTGGCTGGTAGCGCTCCGCGCGTCGGGGTTCTCGCCCTCCAGGGCGACGTGCGCGAGCACCTCGCGGTGCTCGACGCGCTCGGAGCCGACGCCGTGCCGGTCAAGCGGCCGACGGAGCTCGCGAGCGTGGACGGCCTGATCATCCCCGGCGGCGAGTCGAGCGTCATCGACAAGCTGAGTCGTCTGTTCGGCCTCGCCGAGCCGCTGAAGGACGCGATCGCGGGTGGGCTCCCGGTCTACGGCACCTGTGCCGGCCTGATCATGCTCGCCGACACGGTGCGGGATGCCATCGACGGCCAGCAGAGCCTCGGCGGGTTCGACATCGTGGTGCGTCGCAACGCGTTCGGATCCCAGCTCGACTCGTTCGAGACCGACCTCGCCGTGCCCGTGCTCGGCGACCCGCCCGTGCGCGCGGTGTTCATCCGCGCCCCGGTCGTCGAGTCGGTCGGCGCGAAGGCGACGGCGCTTGCGAGCCTCCCCGACGGTCGGGTCGTCGCGGTCGAGCAGGGGCCGCTGCTCGGCACGTCGTTCCATCCCGAAGTCTCCGGGGAGACCCGGTTCCACTCGTACTTCCTCGAGAAGATCCGCGCCCGCTGATCCCGCCGGGGTGCGGCATCATGGGGCCATGAGACTGTATTCCGACTTCGCGCCGCGCCGAACCCGTCAGATCATCGCCGACCTCGTCGCCATCGTGTTCATCGCGGAGTGGATCTGGGTCGGCACGACGGTCGCGGGTCTCGTCGGAGCGCTCGCGGACTACGGCCGACAGATGGAGGAGGCCGGGGCGGGCTTCGCTCAGACGATGACCGAGGTCGGCGACAACCTCGGGTCAGTGCCGGTGATCGGCGGCGGCATCCGCCTCCCGTTCGATGGGGCAAGCGAGGCCGGAGCCGCTCTCGAAGCCGCGGGGCGCAGCCAGCAGGAGGCGATCCTCGCCCTCGCGACCGGGGTGGGCATCGGGATCGCCGCGCTGCCGATCCTCATGATCCTGCTGATCTGGCTCGTGCCGCGCCTCCGATTCGCCCGACGGGCGGCGCGCACGGCGGCGCTCGTGAATGCCGGCGCGGGCGTCGACCTGCTCGCCCTGCGGGCGCTGGCGACACAGGACGTCGCGACCCTCAGCGCCGTCGATCCAGATGCCATGGCGGCCTGGCGGCGCGGCGACGAGCGGGTGCTGCGCCGGCTCGCCCAGCTCGAGGCGTCGTCGGCGGGCGTGCGACTGCCCTAGTCAGCGATCCGTGCCGGCGACTTACGACCGGGCGCAGCTCATCTCGTC